>CAYZOE010000143.1:0-1480 GCA_964479805.1 uncultured Pseudoalteromonas sp.
CAAACAGCTATGTATTCAAAGGGAAGACTTTCGCGCCTTGGCAAATGCGTTTGTTCTCAGGACCAAACAATCAAGCGGTGATGTCAAGCAGCATCGCACAAAAAGGGCTTGAGTACCGTACCATAGATAAACATATCCAAGAAGACGCATTTAAACTGGTTTGGACCGGCAAAGAAAATGCGGGTATGGAGTTTGTTAGCAAAAGCTGGTTCAGAGAAGACTTATCTATGATGCAAGCTAGCAATGCCGCGTTAATGATTGAGCTCATGCGCGATGGCCTTGCAGAGCAGCCTGTGATTATTTCAAGTCATTGTGAAAGTGAAGGCGATAAACCAGGTAGCTGTCGAGCACAGGTAGACATCACAGAGCAGCTGAATAGATTACCAGACACGCAATGGCAGAATTTATCAATTGACTTGAATTGCTTTGCTAAACAAGGTTTGAAATATAGCCAAGTGATTATGCCATTTGCCATTTCTACCAGCGGTAATGCTAACCTGTCTATCAGTGACATTCACTTTGCGCCCGAGCAAGGTAAGTCCGCTAGCATTCAGTGTGAGTGATTATGGATAATATAACTGAAATTAGACTTGTTGCAGATATTGGTGGTACCAATATCCGCATTGCGCAAGCAACGAAAGACAATCAGTTGTCCCATGTCCACACGTATAAATGTGCTGACTTTGCTGAATTGTCTGATGTGCTTAAGTTGTACATTGCAGAACAAGAAATCGCAGATAAGTCTTTACATGCTTGTCTTGCGATTGCCTGTCCGACTGATGAAGATTGGATCTCAATGACAAACTTGCCATGGGCGTTTTCGCAAACTGAACTTAAGGCAGAGTTGGGCTTACAAAGCTTGTATTTAATTAATGACTACAAAGCTATCGCGATGTCAGTGCCTTTTTTAAATGATGATCAAAAATGTCATATCCGAGGGCCACATCAGGGCAGAGCCAATAGCACCATTTCGATTTGTGGGCCAGGAACTGGGCTTGGGGTTGCGACCCTCACACCGGTTACAATGCAAGGCAATCATTTCTGGCATTGTATTAACTCAGAAGGCGGGCATATTGATTTTGCGCCGGTAGATGAGCTGGACTTGATCATTTTCAACTACCTCGATAGCAGAAAACCACGGATCTCTTATGAGCAACTATTATCAGGCTATGGGTTAGAGCAGATCTATAGTGCGATTGTAGATTACCAAAACACTATAGAGGGGAGTCATGCCGCGGTAAACAAAACCAGTTTGAGCGCGGCTGAGATTTCGCATAATGCTATTACAGTAAATTGTGGTTTATGTCGTTTGGCACTTCAACAATTTTGTAAAGTGCTAGGCAGCTTTGCAGGTAATCTTGCATTACTTAATAGTAGCTTTGGTGGGATCTATATCGCTGGAGGTATTGTGCCTAGGTTCATCGAGTTTTTAAAACAAGGTGACTTTGGCGAGCGTTTTATTGCAAAAGGGCGCCTTTCT
>CAYZOE010000143.1:1580-8366 GCA_964479805.1 uncultured Pseudoalteromonas sp.
TATGCGGCCAAGTGCAATTAGCTCCATTTGCTCTTCCCAGTCTCTTTGTAATTGATGCTCTTGTATTTCGCTGGGTTGCCATAAAAAACCAGAGCCTATAGTTCTATCTATGGGTTGAATGGTTTTTTCAGCTAAAATGGGCAGCCATAAAACATGGGTGAGCTTTTTCTTTACGGTACTCGATTGCCAAGTCATACCGGTGAGGTTAGTTAGCGGAACAACCGATACATAAGTCGTTTCAAGTGGTTTGCCATTAAAGCCTATAGGTATGGTTTTAAGCTCGATGCCTAAGTGCTCAAAGTCTGGCACAGGTTTTGAGCCTGCGGTGGCACCCAACACATATTCTAATAATTGACCTTGCCAGCCTTTTTCACGTAATAAATGCTCTGGGGTTTTAAAGTTAAACTCAGCCGCAATCTCGCCTAGGGTCAGCCCTGCAATTTGCTCAACGCGCAGCATGAGTTCATTAATGGTGAGTGGCGGAGAAGGTTTTAGCATTGAAATATCTCTGAGTTATAACAAAGCTATTGTAACTAATGCTAATACAAGCAGCTAATTTAAATTTTATTGAAATAAATAATACTAAGGCGTGTTTGTCTTTGAATTGTGTTCAAACTTCAAAGACAAACACGGGCCAGATTGACTAGATTCATTCAAGCATCATGGCAACTCGAAAAGTCGTTTTAAAAAGCGAACAAAAGCTTTAGGTATCTTATTACCCATCACATTTATTAAATTCCTCGTTGGCTTTTTCATAAACCGTACAAAAGTCATCACTGCCATTACTTGCTTTAATTTGCTGTCCATCAAACAGTGCATTGATGACTTTAGACTTAGTCACGGTTAGGCGTTTATTTCGACATGATTTAACAGCCATTGTGCCACATTCAGCTGCAGTGGCGGCTTCTTTGAATTTTGAACATTTTTGTTTCCCTTTACATTTCTTGTAACTAATTTTCTCTTTCCCAGGGCAAGCCGTTCGCGTGTACTTTATTTCGCAAGTACCGGCCTGTGTTACGCCACTGTAGGTAAAAGAAGGGACGACAATTATTAAACATAATAAAAATAATCGCATGGGTTGCTCCTAGGTTTTGAATTTACTCAAAAGTTCTCTTTGGGTTTCGGCCATAGAAGCTAACTGCTGACTTGCTTGATTATTTTCTTCAGCATGAGAAGCAGAAAGCTCAGTGATGTGTTGCATCTCTTTCATATTTTCATTTTGCGTGACAGCGGCAATACTCTGTTGTTCAGCGGCGGTCGCAATTTGTTGGCTCATATCTTTAATGTTTGTGATACCACTTAAAATTGAGCCAAGCATTTCATCCACATTTTGAATGCCGTCGACGCATTGCTGAGTTTCTTGCTGAGATTTAGACATGGTTGCAACAGCTTGCTTTGCACCTTGTTGCAGGTTCTCTATAGCTTGTTGAATTTCTTGTGTTGCGTCATGGGCTTTACTTGCTAAAGTTCTCACCTCATCGGCAACAACCGCAAAGCCTCGACCCTGCTCTCCAGCTCTTGCTGCCTCAATGGCTGCATTCAAAGCCAATAAGTTAGTTTGCTCAGCAACGCCCCGAATAATGTCTAACACAGAGCTGATGTTATTTGTGTCATCGTTCAATGTTTCTATCACTGTCGCTGATTGCTTAATGGCATCGGCAAGTAAGTGAATGTTGTCTATATTCTGATTGAGCAATATTTGTCCTTGTTCAGCATCATTATTCGACTTTTCAACCTGCTCCAAAGTGTGGTGAATACTGTTAGACACTGATTGCACAGTGTCAGTCATCTCCGCAATAGAGTGGGTCATTACCTGCATTTTGTCGTTTTGAGAAGAGGCGCTGTCAAAACTTTGTTTGGCGATGGTATTTGTTTCTTCTGCTGTGGTCGCGAGGCTATTAGAATTATGGGCAATTTCTTTTAAGGTATGCCTTAAGGTATTGACCAAACTTTGCATATTATCAGCGAGTTCACCTAATTCATCATCACGCATTTTTGTGAAGTGAACGGTCATGTCTCCTGTTGCAGCCTGTTTTATTTGTGTAACAGCATGATGTAATGGCTTTTTGATAGAGTTAGTCACAAAATAGGCGACAGATGCAGACAAGCATAGAGTGATCAGCGTTAAAACAGTGGTAATTAACTGATTTTGACTTACCGATTCAAGCGCATCATTTTTTATTTCGTTGGTGGTTATTTTAATTTTGTCGTTTAACCTAATCAGTACTTCTCTGGCATTATTACCCTGTTGCTTAGCTTGTTGAAGCTGCTCTGACACTTCTTTTTGGCGATTTAGGCTATCTAATCTTGCTTTGATAGCACTTTTGTCGCCGACAAGTGCAGCTAAAAATCGTTCTAAATTATCAGCCATCAAAGAAACAGACTCATCGTCTCTGAGTTCTGGTGATTGAGAAAATTTATTAAATAAGCTCTTTAACTCCCCCTGAGAATCTTTCAAAGCAGATTCGATACTGAGAATTTCAAAAGTTATATTGGAATCTAAAGCCGTGTTTGCTTCCTCTACACTACTTTCTATAAGGGTGACAAACTCTGTGATGGCGTCATTGGTGCTTTCATTTTCACTCAACCCTTCTAAATCATATGCAAGGCTTAAGCTCTCATCACCCATATCTCCAAACTCTCGACCCCGTTCTTGTGTGATGGAGAGCAAAGAAAGTAGTTTGAAGTAATCATTAATAACCTGCTCACTCGCTTTAAGAAAGGTCGTGTTTAATGTTTTAGTTTCTTTTAATAAAGTGTATGAGTCATTACTCGGTTCAATAAATTGACTGAGTGATTGAATTGCTAAGTCATTATTTTCATTTGCTTGCTTTATTAAATCACGTAATCGAGTAGCTTCTTGTTCATTTTTAGTCGTAGCGAGCTCTATCAGTGATAACTCAGTGATTAATATGTTTTGTGCCAGATCTGCACCAGAAATAAGTGTCGGCACGCTTTTTTCACTCACTTGCTCCACCCCAATACCAATCGAGCGAATTCCCATTAAGGCAACTAGATAAATAACTATGGAGAGCAAAAGTAATATTGCAAAACCACCAAATATGCGAAGTGATACTGTTAGTTTCATATTAACTCTACACTTTTCAGAGATTGTTTAACGTATAGCAGTAATTTGTTTGTTTTTCGAACAGCTTTTTAATTGGTGAGAAATTTGAGCTCGATTTATAGCCAGAAGAACTCTAGCTTTCGCAACGAATGGTTTTGTGATGTTGCTGTAATAAGGGGCTTTTAACCCCCTAAAAATGATTAAACGACCATGTTTACAGCCATTATGACTAACAGGCCTGAGAACGCTTTTTTAATGGTAGATACCGGTAAGCTCTGTGTAGCCTTGGCACCAAGGGGGGCGGTAAACCAAGATGTGCAAACAATACCAAGCAGTGCGGGTAAATATACAAAGCCGGCAAAGCCATCATTAAGTACAAAATAACTGCTGCCTGAGCTGATATAACCAATTGAACCAAATAGGGCTATAATGATGCCGCAAGCAGATGCGCAGCCAATGGCCTTTTTCATATCGACCGAGAAAAAGCTTAATAGCGGAACTAAAAGCGCACCGCCGCCAATACCTATCATAGCTGAGAGACCACCAGTAATTGTGGTTAACATGGTTAATACTCCTTTATTTGGTAATTTACGCTCGCTTGGGGTGTCGGTTTTACTGCTTAAAAACATTTTTAGTGCAATAAGTATAACGCTTACTGCAAATACAATTCTGACAATCTGTTCAGGTAAAAGTGCTGCCATGAAGCCACTTATTAGGGCGCCAAGGGCGACACCTGTCATGATCCAAGGGGTTATTTCCCATGGCACGTTACCATTTTTATGATGTGCAATAGCCGAAGCAGTCGAGGTGAACAAGATTGAAGCCAAAGAAGTAGCAATGGCTGCAACAACAACTTGTTCAGTAGGAAGCACTTCAAAATGTAGTAAAATAATACTTAATATTGGCACTATGACTAAACCGCCACCAATACCCAATAACCCAGCTAAAAAGCCCACAACACTGCCAAGTAATGCACAGTACAAAACCAATAGTATAAATTCACTCATTCCATTTTCTCTTCATTAAGGTTGACCATTGCTTAGATCTGATTGATAAATAGACGTCCAGACTTCTTTGTAGTATATCAACATCTCAATGATTTGTTTTTCTTAAAATAAAGATAACCTTTGAAAAATCCTCATGTTTTGTATGAAAGAAATAGATATAGGATATTGTTATTTTTAGACGGCTAGATATCTATTCTATTTTTTCACTAATCTGGCCTGCCATTGTTCAATATCAGCGAGGGTTACCCTAGTAACGTGAATCAAACTCAAGTTTTAGGTGAAATTAAACCGTTTTTCTTCAAGTTGCATAATACGTATAACTAAAAGGGCTCCGAACGCAAGACCAAACGAATTTAAGTATTCCTTAGTAAGTTTGATTGTAAGCTTGTACAAGCTATGCATGATTTACTTAGATATTCAGTAAAGGCTAGGTAAGTGAAGGGAGCAGCAATTTACTATTTATCTCATGAAAAAAGGATACAGCAAACAATGAGTCACGATTTTAACTTCAGTATTAAAACGCAGCGCCTTGATGAGCATTACGAGCCATCAACTAGCACACGTATTACAACCAACTTTGCAAACTTAGCTCGTGGCGATAGTCGTCAGGCAAACCTACGTAATGCTTTAAATATGATCGACAGCCGCTTTAATGCACTTGCCAATTGGGATAACCCAAATGCCGACCGCTATGCTGTTGAATTAGAGATTGTGTCAGTAGGTATGGATATTGCGAGTAGTCATGAGACATTTCCGTCAATTGAAATACTTAAAACTTTCGTTTTAGATAAGCAAACGAATGAACGCGTTGAAGGTATTGTGGGCAACAATTTTTCATCTTATGTACGTGACTACGATTTTAGCGTGTTGCTTTTAGATCACAATAAAGATAAGCCGCAATTTAGTATTCCTGAAGACTTTGGAGATTTGCACGGTAAGATATTCCAGCATTTTGTTAATTCACAGACTTATAAAAACAATTTTAAAAAACCACCGGTGATCTGTTTATCTGTATCAGATAACAAAATCTATCGCCGTACAGAAAACCAGCATCCAGTGCTAGGTTTTGAATATTTACCGAATGAATCTTCACTGACAGAGCAATATTTCAAAAAAATGGGCTTACAAGTGCGCTATTTTATGCCGCCAAACAGTGTTGCGCCTTTTGCGTTTTTCTTCTTTGGAGACTTATTAAACGATTACAGCAACTTAGAACTTATAAGTACTATTAGCACGATGGAGACGTTTCAGAAGATCTATCGCCCAGAAATTTATAACGCCAATGCGGTTGCGGGTAAGGTATATAAACCAAATCTAAAAAACCTTGATCACTCGCTTACACAAATTATTTATGACCGTGAAGAGCGCAGTCGTTTAGCCAAAGAGCAAGGTAAGTTTGCTGAAGAGTATTTTATAAAGCCTTACCAAAATATTCTGGCTCAGTGGTCGGCAAACTTAGCCTAACCATCTGTTGCCCCCGAAATGGCCATATAGATAGGTATGGTCGAGTGCTTAATCACCTTAGAAAAGAATTAGTAAAATGAAGACATTATTACCTACATCAACAGCAGGAAGTTTGCCAAAACCATCTTGGTTAGCTCAACCAGAAGTACTTTGGTCACCATGGAAATTAGAGGAACAAGAATTAATTGATGGCAAACACGACGCATTACGTGTGTCATTACAAGAGCAATATCAAACTGGCTTAGACATTGTTAGTGACGGTGAGCAAACTAGACAACACTTTGTAACGACTTTTATTGAGCATCTTGACGGTGTTGATTTCGAAAACCGCCGCACAGTTAAAATCCGCGACCGTTATGAAGCCAGTGTGCCGACTGTTTATGGGCCCGTTTCACGTCAAAAACCTGTATTTGTAGAAGATGCAAAGTTTTTACGGGCGCAAACAGATAAGCCGATCAAGTGGGCGTTACCAGGCCCTATGACTATGGTTGATACTTTATTTGACGACCATTACAAAAGTCGCGAAAAACTGGCTTGGGAATTTGCTGTGATACTCAATCAAGAGGCCAAAGAGCTTGAAGCAGCTGGTGTCGATATTATCCAATTTGATGAACCCGCGTTTAATGTTTTCTTCGAAGAAGTAAATGAATGGGGTATCAAATGCCTTGAACGTGCTATCGAAGGATTAAATTGTGAAACGGCAGTTCATATTTGTTATGGCTATGGCATTAAAGCTAATACAGATTGGAAAAAAACACTGGGTTCAGAATGGCGTCAATATGAAGAGGTATTTCCGAAACTTCAGCAATCAAACATAGACATTATTTCACTTGAATGTCATAACTCTCGTGTTCCAATAGAACTGCTTTCTTTGATACGCGGTAAAAAAGTTATGGTTGGGGCTATTGATGTGGCAACAAACACTATTGAAACACCCGAAGAAGTGGCCAATACATTACGTAAAGCGTTGCGTTATGTAGATGCTGATAAACTTTATCCCAGTACAAATTGTGGTTTGGCGCCACTTGCTAGAGAAATCGCCAGAGGTAAGCTAACAGCGCTTGCTAAAGGCGCTGAGATTATTCGCAACGAATTACAAGCTTAAAACAGTTCTACATAAAAACCTTTCTCATTTTTTGGGAAAGGTTTTTCTAGAGTTTCATGTACTCTTTAGTTAGATATACCTTGCAAACCTCCTGTTTAATTGAATCAAATTACTCTTACAACTTACTGAAAGCCTTAATTTTT
>CAYZOE010000144.1:0-8236 GCA_964479805.1 uncultured Pseudoalteromonas sp.
CAAGCGCGTTCGTTGCAATTGCTTGTGTGTTGTTATTTGATGTTTGTGAACAAGCAGCCAGTGCTAATGCCAATGCACTAATCGTAAATGCTTTTTTCATAGGTGTCGTCCTTTGAAATTTTTCAGTTTTGAATAGTTATTTTACGCCTTTGGAATAAGTTAATCACTTAATTCTATCGGCGTTTTGTAAAGTGATGTAACAATCAAAGTTTAATCATTTAATCCGCTAATATCGCCTCGTCTTACTGGGTAGCCTAAGTGCATCCAGCCGAAAATACCTTCCCACAATACGGCTGTGCGAGTGTAACCTCTGGCGCGAAGGAGATTTATGGTGTGATCGGCTGCGGCGCGAGGGCAAGAGCAATAGGCGACTATTTGCACGTCTTTGGGAATTCCAGCAACCGTTTCATCTAAATCAGCATAATAAGGAAAGGGAATTGCGCCTTCTATATGTGCTGTTTGCCATACTGAGGTTACGCGAGTGTCTAGCAATACCATGCGTTTTTTTGTATTCAGTGCTTCATTGAGATCTTTTGAAAGTACATACATGTCATCTTTCAAATCAAAGTTAGGGTCTTCTCCCGCTTTGTTAACAATATAATCTTTAGGCTCTGGTAGAGCTCTAAGGACTGGTTTTTCTTCGACTAGCCCCATTGATTTACTACGTAAAAACGCGGTGATATTGTTAATATCAGCTGGTGGTAGCTTATTTTTGAATGCTTGCATAGGCGTGTCTTGTCGACCCTCTTGAATGGCATAGCGAATAAACTCATCGGTATTATGGGCAAGGGCTGACTGATTCATCAGTGCAGGTGCATTAATGCCTTCACCTTGTTTACCATGACAGCTTGCACATTCTTTTTGGTAAACAGTTTCACCACGTTTTATATCTCCCTTTACTGGGTTAGTTGAAAATTTAAGCCTGTCGTAACCTGCCTGTTCAAAAAGCCAATAAGTTAAATCCCAGGTTTCAGCAAGTGTCATAGGGCCGCCTACTTCATCTAAGTAACCGCCCATAGCCGTTCCTTCTCGTCCATATTGCATGGGTCTTAAGATTTGATGTGCCACGCCTGACTCCATCAGGCTTTTACTGCGAAGCGATGGCGCATGATCGTTTTTATGACCTTCGCGGTTTTCACCATGACACAACGCGCAGTATTTTTGATAGTTATTGGCTGCAACCCGAGCTTGCTCTGTCGTGAGTTTACGTGGCGGTGAACGTTGTTCTCTTTCTTGCGAGTAAGCAATACTCGTCTGAAAAAGCAAAACAATAAAACTGCTTGTTAGCAGCCCGAAAGATAGTTTAGACATAACCAACCTTGGATAAAGTGACGGTTAATTGAGCATAAAGGGGCCCGTTACTGATTACTAGCCAAATACAAATCCGGTAACAATTTAGTGTGATGAGAGGGGAGAACTTTAGATATTCAGATAGTAGTAATAATAATCTCTAATAATACTCATGCATTGTGAGGGACTGAAATTACACTAGTTTCGTTAAAAGCTTCCTATCTAGAATAACTAAATATGAAACCTTTCGCCTTGCCTACATGGATGTAGGTACTTCAGCGGTAGCAGGATGCGAAAGCGGTGTATCGACAAGTTTTTTTTGCCTCAAAATAGGTCGCTGAATTAGGGTTGGTATAATAATTTTTAGCGACTTGGAGATTTCCAACTATACTCGTTATATTCATGAATGTAGGGTACAGATATGAAATCAATCAGCACGTTAGCAGTTCTTTCTTTTTGTGGTTTTTTACTAACAGCATGCTCTAAGGCTGAATCTGTACCAGAGAGTGAGTGCGATAAAGTTGTCGCCCATGCTAAATCAGTTTTAAAAGAAAATGCACCAAGTAAATCTGATATGTTGAAGCAATGTAAGGCTGCATCGGATGAAACGAGAGGGTGTGTTATGGCAGCAGACAAACCGATGAAGTTACTTAAATGTGACTTTTGATTTGAAGCATATTCACATTTGAAAATAACTGCCCAGGACCACCTAGCAAGTTGTCTCGCTAGGTGGTTTTTATAATGAAAAATAAGTAGTCAAACTTAGGTGTTTTCTTCTTCATCTTCTAATGCTTTGAAGACACCAAAAACTTCTAGCCCTTCGAATAAAAGATATAAACTACCACCTAGGAATATCCACCAAACCCAATTTTCACTTTTTGTGGAAGTGATATTGATAACCATTAAAGACAGCATGACTACAGCAAAATAGATTAAGGAAGAAATAAATAACTTTTGCTCTTTGTTCAAAGTAACGATCAATTTATTTTCTTGAGTGAGCGTAATTACTTCAACATCTGGTGCGTACGCAATATCCTTGAGCGTCTCGAGGTTTGCGCGTTTGCCTTTTTCGATACGTTGTATAGTACGAACACTTATCTTACTTTTTTCGGCCAAAGTCTCTTGGGACCACCCTTTTTGAACACGAAGTTGTTTTAATAACATGGCTTACCTCTTTTTAAACTTGAGCTTTACATGTAACCAAAGAGCTTGAGTAACCACCACGTAATGTACCAGACACAGGCGCGAAAAAGGCTTAAATAAATTTATTTATTGAAAACTAGTTAGTGATCAACCTCAGAAAGCCTAATGATTTCGATTTTATAGCCATCAAGGTCTAAGGTACGCTTTATCTCTAAGATGCGTATATCTTGGATGAATTGTGTCGATATTTTAAATCAAAAACTTGAACCATACTGTGGACATGTTTGCCATATTTAAGGTACCTATCTCATGGGTGAACTTTATTTTTAATATGTTACAAGATTTCATCTCACAACAAAACGTGAAGTGCATATTGAAGAAGATCTAACTAAAACTCAGGCTTGGCAGTAATTCAATGATGAAGAGCGACCGGTTACCGAGCCTATTTTAATCTATTGTCAAGCGGTGGCGACTTGTATGGTAAGTTGCTGACTTAGCCTCTCAGTGGGCCCAGAAATTTGCGCGGTGATCGGCTTAGTCTAAAATAGCCAACGAACAATATTTTGCAACCTTAGCAAGGTGGTTTGGCGTTCCTGACTCTGAGCTTGTTGGTGTCTTACCGAACTTCAATCAGCATACGCTCGTATTTATATAAATTCTTTTAAAGTAAAATTTGAAAGCCACAGTGATATGAGTGTGGCTTATTTATTAGCTTACAGCTTGAAATCAGATATGTACTGTGAAGCGATTTTGTCTGCGAAGAGAACTGGGTTTGCGCCAATTAAGTTTTTAAAACAACAACAGCAACATCATCTTTTGGGTATATAACCATGCTTACTGCATTACCACCACTTGAACTTACAGCAGGGTGATGCTCTCTTTCAATGACTTGCCAGCCCATAGCATAACCTGTTTCTATGGGGCCAATTGAGCGAGTTTTACCATCAGCGAGGGTTACAGGTGTCCAAAGTGTGCTTAGGTTTTGAACCAACTTCTTAGATTTCAGGCTGATTAGGTAACTCGCAAGTTCCTCTGCATTACTACTCATTTCCGCTGCAGTTTGAAGCATAGCTTCGTATTCAGCATGTAAAACGTGATGTCGATTATTATAGAAATATTGCGGAATAAGTTGAGCGTTCGTTTTTACTGTGCTGTTGAATGCGGCACTAGCTGTTTTTGTCATCCCTGCCTGGGCAAGTTGCCCTGTGATAATAAAGTTTTGAAACCCTTGAGGCTGATATTTATCAATAATTTTGCCAAGCAGCATATAACCTGTTTAGTTATAGTTAAATTGCGTATTCTCTTTAAATAGCATGGGCAAAGTTTTCGCTTTTTGCCAAGAGGCTTGTAAATCATTAAGCACAATTAAATCGAGTAAACGGCCTGTAAGTACCATAGGTAAACCAGATGTATGAGCAAGCAGATGCTTAATCTTTATCGGTTTCCAATGCTCAGGTAATTCAGATAGGTGCTGTCCTGCAGAATCGTCAAGTTGTAGCTTTCCTGCTTCAACAAGTTGCATGATTGCAACGCCCGTAAATGCTTTTGTCATCGAGTTAATTTGAAATAAATTTGCATCGGTTACTGCATTTTTTGTTTCAACATCAGTAATACCATAACTGTTTTTAAAAACGATTTTGTCCCCTTTAATTACAGCAACCTGTGCACCTGGGATTTTTTTCTCCTGCATAACTGTTTGCATAAAGCGGTCGACTGAGTGAGCACTTGCCATAAGTGGCATCGAAAGCAAAGGCAAGCTAATTACAAATAATGATGAGGTATAAAAGAGTGTTTTAAACAGGCGCATAATATTCCTTTGTTATTATTTCGCGCACAAAGTAACTGTTATACAGCAAGTTATAAACATTGATTTGTAAACAATTGTGTTGAAACTGAGAAAAGTTATTTACAATGAAGCAAACACAGCAAGAGATAATTTTATGGGGTATTTAGCCTTTGTAACCTGTTTGTGGGCGTTTTCTTTTAGTTTAATTGGCGTGTATTTGGCAGGGCAAGTTGATGCTTGGTTTAGCGCTTTTAGCCGAGTGGCGCTTGCAACTTGCGTGTTTATCCCTTTTTTAATTCGTGCATGTATTCCTAAAGATCTCATTTTTAAATTAATGGCTATTGGGGGTGTGCAACTCGGTTTAATGTACGGGTTTTACTATCACTCATTTTTGTTTTTGAGCGTGCCTGAGGTGTTGCTGTTTACTGTGATGACGCCGGTTTATATCACCTTACTCAATGATGTGTTAGATAGGCAGTTTAACGGCAAATATCTACTGGTTGCGGTGATAGCCGTAATAGGTGCGGTCGCCATTCGTTATGAAAATCTGGATGGTGAGTTCTTATTTGGATTATTGCTGGTGCAAGGCGCTAACCTTTGTTTCGCTACAGGGCAAGTGACCTATAAGCGTTTAATGCAAGATAGTGCGCTTGACCACAAAACCGTGTTTGGCTGGTTTTTTGTCGGTGCATTCGTGGTGTCTTTATTGTTCTTTTTATTGTTTGGCAATACAGACAAGCTACCAACGACTAGCACTCAGTGGGGTATATTAATTTATCTTGGCTTGGTCGCCTCGGGCTTTGGTTATTTTGCATGGAATAAGGGCGCAACCTTAGTAGATGTTGGCGCACTTGCAGTGATGAATAATGTGCTTATTCCCGCGGGTATACTGGTTAACCTAGTTATTTGGAACCGAGATGCTGATTTAATCAGGCTTGCGATAGGGGGGGGTATTATCCTTCTCGCACTTTGGGTTAACCAAAAGTTTGCTTCAGGTCGCTAAGCGACCTGAGCTTTATTAAGGCTAAATTGCTGCCTGTATTGGTTAGGCGTTGATCCTGTAAATTGCTTGAAAGCGCGAGTAAACGGCCCGACCGATGCAAAGCCACTTTCTAGGCCAATCACTAACACCGGCCAATGCGATTTATCACACTCAGAGAGAAGCTGTTTAGCATGCTCGATCCGAAGTTGATTTATGTAATGGTTAAAGTTTCGAGCACCGAACCCCTCTTTTAGTACTCGGCTGACCTTATACTCAGGTAAATCGAGTTGCTTGGCTAAATCACCTACTTTTAGATTTGCTTGTAGATATAGCTTTTGGCCTATCAATAACTGTTGAATGGTGTTTTTCAACTCAATGTCTTGCGACTCTTCGGTTTGCATTGCCAAAGAGCTCGCTTCTATTTGTGCTTCATTTGACTTTGGTTTGAAAGCACTTACTTTCGTTTTGTCTATTGAGTTAGTTAGAATATGACTAGAGCTAGATTTAAAACGCCAAAACATCAGTGTTTGTGTAACTAGCAACATAAAAATAGTGATACTGGCGATGATGGCTTCTTTAATATGCGGCGTGTCTATGAAAAAGCCTTTGGCGACTTTACTAATAAGTACCGCAGAAATGATGGCACACAAATAAAACACACGCTGTTTTTGTTGAGTCTGAGAGGCTTTATTAAACCCTCTAAATGCTTCCCATATAGATAAAACAATAATTGCAGAAGACAGCAAAATAGTGATTTCTGTGAGCGTATATTTCACAAAACTCAAACTGCTTGATTCTATCTGCCACAGTTCAGTGACAAACAAATAGCCTTTGCTCATCATGATTAACACAGCAATGCCAATGGCAAGTGCGATATGCTGCACACTGATGGCATTATTCCCTCTAAAATAACTGCGCACAAACAACCAATAACAGTTGCAAGTTGCACAAGCGCCTAACCCGACCAAATATTGATAAGCGCCCAAGCTATCAGCGGATAGCGTTTGCATCACTCCCATGGCAACCGAGCCACAAAATACCGCAAATAAAATATGCGTCGTATGCTTGTTTTTCACCCATAACTGGGCGAGTAAGCAGGTTAATGCCACGATAAGTTGGACGGAATAAATGTTTGATAAAGTCATCAGGGGCGCTCCAAAGTAACAAAATAGAGTTTATCTAATAGCTAGCTCTGTCTCAATTACGCGTTTGTAAGAAAGCGTGTCGTATTTTTCTTGATAATTGGAAAAGCAAAAAAGTTAGCTTTAGTTTCATGTTGTTACATATACATTAGATTCTACTTATCAAAATTTAAAAAGCGTAAACCGCTAAAATCATAGGCCGATTTTAAAATTCGGAGCGATCCAATTTCGCATCAATGCCAAGCTGCTTACATCAACATTAGAGTAAGGAGCTTGTTATGGAGCAGCTAACCGTTAATCAAAAAAATATCTGGGGTATGTCAGCCGATTCAGCACTTAAAAAGGCCGTGACTAGTTGGGTCAGTATTGTATTAGTCGGTCAATGGGCGTTTGCCGTTTATATTCTCAGTTTATACGCCATCCCTTTATTAATTGGGGCCGTGCATCAGGCAGATGAAATCTCTCCTGCAAGAGGGTTTGATACCAGTGCAGGTTTTGATTCCATCATATTTTTTAGTCATATTTTACCAGCCGCGATTATGGCGAGTAGTGGCCTGCTTCAAATTATTCCAAAAATACGCAAAACCTATCCTAAGTTTCATCGCTGGAATGGGCGAGTATTTTTTGCTTTAGGGCTGTCTGGTGCCGTCACGGGACTGTATTTAACTTGGGGGGCTGGTATTCGCTTTAGTGATATAGGTGCGTTAGGTATCACACTAAACGGCGTACTTATATTAGTCGTGATATTCTTTGCTTGGAAAACGGCAGTTAAAAAGCAATTTATTCAGCATCAGCGCTGGGCGGTACATGCCTTTATTTTAGTGAATGGCGTATGGACTTTTCGTTTATTTTTAATGGGCTGGTATTTAGTTAACCAAGGCCAAAACGGCAATAACAATAATCTTGATGGCCCAATGGATCTGACAATATCTTTTGCTTGATACTTATTGCCTATGTTGTTTGCTGAGCTTATCTTTTGGGCTAAGCGCAGTAAAACCGAAAACGTAAAATGGTTGGCCGCGGTGACAACTGCTATTGCAGCCGTGATCACGTTAATATGTGTAATCGCTGCAGCCATGATGATGTGGGGACCAAGGCTTTATATGGTATTTGAATCCATTTTATAAGGTTGAAGCAATTGGTACTAAGCCAACAGAAAGCTTATTCTCAATAGGGACTATGAACTGATTCTTTATATCAACTCATTATCAGTTGAAATTAAATACTCTAAGATGGTATTTGATAGCCTTGGATGCATGATTAAAAGATATTGATGACTGGCAATATGGGGGAGGGCTTGCGACTACAGAGCATTTTTAGCCTTTGGGTAAGCCTCAACTTACAGGCTAATCCAATAAGAAGTATGAAACAATTTATTTAAAAAAAACGGCGCTTTTAAGCGCCATTTTTCACTTTACTCGTCAGCAAATCCCTCATTCAACAGCATAAATATATGCGCGGCACTCCAAGAGAAGTTTGGCGCACCTTGCTGCTCTCCGGTTTCTGGGTTGTAGTTTTCACGAATGGGGGCGTTTTCCATCAAGCCATCGGCATTGGTAAAAAAGCGTTTTACAAGTTGTTTAGCTTCTTGAACATAGCCGTAATGTTGTAACCCTTTTACTCCGAAGTAAAATTGGTCAACCCATACACGGCCTCGCCAGTAGATATTTGGGCCATAAGCCGGATTGTTTTTGGCAGCTGTGCCGAGGGGGACTTTGCTGTAAAAAGTCTTTGGCTTCATCATCACATCGCGAACTAATTTCGCTTGCGTGGCTGTTGCTACTCGATTAAAAAGTGGTGACCACCCCTCTGGGCCCATACCTCGCTCGACGATAGGCTTGCCAGCACAGCCATTCTTAAGTGGTGTGTTGTTAATGCGAATATCATAATAAA
>CAYZOE010000145.1:0-8022 GCA_964479805.1 uncultured Pseudoalteromonas sp.
ACCACTATGGCACATTGTGGCTAAGTGGTTGGGGAGTCCATATCATTCGTTATATGTACCTGGAAGTAGAGTGAAGCAATATTCCGTTGTAAAAATTAAATCTCTATATACCGAATTTAAACATTCGGACCAAAGCTTTGGTTCTAGGGCTCCTCAAGTAGGAGACGAAGGAACAATCGTTGAAGTTTACGGTGACGATTTTTATATCGAGTGCAGTGACAAAAATGGTGTCACTATTTGGCTAGAGATATTTGGGCCCAACGATGCGGAACTAGAGCTACTGTACATATAACAAAGCAAATTAAAAGTGCGGACAAAAACCAGTTGGCTTTGTTCGTGCCTCACAAATTTTAGCCAACTAATTTTTTGCCGTTTATTTGCGGCGTTATATTTTATGAGAATGAATCGACTACTGTTTATATTCTTAAGCGTATTTATATCAAGTTGTGCTTTATTAGGGAGCCCATCGTTTGAAAGTGATGTTGTAGTCAAAACTGGTGAACTAAAAAGACACGAGATTACCTTGAAAGGCAAAATCCCAAATATGGTTCACGATGAGTCTCAAATGTTTTGGCCAACTTACCATGACGTTTTTTATAAAATACATGTAGATCAATTGTCAGGTGTAATAACTGAAGGTGATTTTAAGCTAACGTATAAAAATAAATTACAAAACTTAAAATCATACTCTGGTACATTAACATTTAATGGAAATACCTTAATTGTAAAGTTGCGTAATTGTCCACATCCTGAGAATTGTTTTGATGCTGTATTTAACGGTTCTTATAAATTGAAAAATAAAATATAACAAGCAATTAAAGCGGGACTTTTTACAGTTTGCTCAGTTTCGCTTCGCTACACAATTTTAGCAAACTAATAAAAAGCCCCTTAATGTGGGCGTTATGCATTAAGAGTAATATTTTGAAAAAGTGGAAGTTTCTATTTGCTTTTGTAGCCTTCATTACATTTCTTGAGTTGGTTGGTTTACCTTTCAAAGAAAGCTTAAAATATTCAGATTTTTTGTCTGTTATTGTCTCAGCATCAATACTAATACCAATATATGGTTACGCATACGGCGTGGCTATCGGAACTAAAACAATAGCTATACTAATATTTGTTTTAAATGTATTGATTTTTGGTGGTATAAGTGTGTTTTGGTTAGTCTTTTATACGTTTAACCAATTTAGTTTAATACAATTATTGTTTTCACTAGGGGCTTTTGCTTTTTTACTATTTGTTGCATATCCGATTTATATGTATGCGTTTCGTTCGGATGCACTTTGGTCAGAAAATGCATAACAAGTGCCTAAACCAAAGGACGCAAAACAGCAGGCTTGCGCTCCTTCGTCGCTAATTTTAGCCTGCTATTTCGCGCCGGTTAGGCAAGCGTTAGGTATACATATGAGTCTTCTGCCAATGGCTGATGCAGTGTCCGATGAAAAGGATGTGAAAGAAGCTAAAAGGATCATTGCCGAAAAGCAATTAGTTGGTGCTGCCAACAACACAAAATGGAATGAACTCATATCAGAAATGCGTGAACTTTCTAATCCACCTTGCTACCGAACGAAGGTGGTTAATGGCTTCATCTCTGGTTGGGATAGCGAATGGTATTATCACTTACCATTTCCATTACTTTGTGTTGAGTGGATTGATATTGATTTGTCTGAAAAGGTTCTATGTCTTATTAAACGCATCGGCTTTGAATTTGAAGTGGCGGAATCATTTGTTAGAGTTTGGGGTTATTTTCCAAAGTGTTACAAAGAATTTGGTGCAAAGTATACCTAACAAGGCCGTTAAACAAAGGACACAAAACAGCAGGCTTGTGCTCCTTCGTCGCAAATTTTAGCCTGCTATTTTGTGCCGTTTACGGCAAGCGTTAGCTTTACTCTGTATATTTGTGAAGGATTACACAATGACAAAATATTTAAGTGATTTTTTTGATACTTCAATTGAATTTCTAGAAACATCGAAAGGTATGTTCTTTATAGGCGCTTTTCTAGCTCTGTGTTTTATTACTTACGCATCGAGTAAGTCAGGTGTTTTGCTTGCTCCGGGAGTTTATTATTTTGGTGCAGCAGTACCATCAGGTTTTCTTTTTAGGGCTGCGTATATAGAAAAGGCTAGAAAGTTAAAAATAGTTAAAGGCTTATTCTTTATAGCTTTTACAGGTTGGGTTATCTGGTACACACTCAGCTTTTTGTAAAGCTAACAAGGCCGTTAAACCATGGACACAAAACAGCAGGCTTGTGCTCCTTCGTCGCCAATTTTAGCCTGCTATTTTGTGCCGTTTACGGCAAGCGTTATAAGCCAAATCAAATATCGAGGTAAAATGGCCGTTTTAGAAATTCTAAAAGCTCCGAATGAAAAATTAAAAGTTAAAGCTGAAAAAGTAGTTAACGTCGAAGAGGTTCAAACGTTAATCGATGACATGCTTGATACTATGTATGCAACTGAAGATGGAATAGGCTTAGCTGCAACACAAGTTGGTAGAAACGAAGCGATCATAATGATCGATATTTCAGAGGAAAGAAATTCACCTCTGATACTTATTAACCCTGAGGTTGTTAGTGGCTCAAATAAAGAGATGGGGCAAGAGGGCTGCTTATCTGTTCCCGGGTATTACGCAGATGTAGAGCGTTTTACAGAGGTTAAAGTTGAAGGGTTAGATCGTAATGGAAAAGAAGTAGTTGTTGAAAGTGATGATTTTTTAGCAATCGTTTTACAGCATGAAATCGATCATTTGAAAGGTAAATTGTTTATTGACTACCTTTCACCATTAAAACATAAAATGGCACTTAAAAAGGTCAAAAAAGTAATTAAAGCAGCAGCGTAATCATGGCTTATAACAAGGCCGTTAAACCGTGGACACAAAACAGCAGGCTTGTGCTCCTACGTCGCCAATTTTAGCCTGCTATTTTGTGCCGTTTACGGCAAGCGTTAGCCTTTCATTAGAGGTCTCATGGTACCTGATAACTACGCTGCCATTTATCTGAAAGAAAATGGTAGAAGAATATTTGTCTTAATTACTGCAGATTATGGGGACTTTGTCTTAACGAAAGATTGTAAAGGTGATGGCTGCTTATGTGTTGGCTGTGTGCTCTTTACTGCAACTATCGGAGACATAGATAACCAATATCCGATATTAGATATAGAAAATAAGAAAGATTTAAGCGAAAACTTAACAGTTTATCCCTTCACTCCAGAAGGAGGTTTTGCAATAAAAGGGTATAAACACGAGAAATATAAAAAGTATAGGGGAACCATATCAAAGGCAGAGCTTGATAGACTTTTTAGGACACCTGAAGCTTTGTTATTCATTAAAGAGGAAGAGGACGGTACGTTCACACATTCCTATATGTCCTCTACTGTAGACAAACGAATAATATCTAAAGGTTGCAAAGCTTCAAAGACGTGCCCCTGTATAGGTTGTAGAATAGTAGATATGGTATACGTAAATGAAAGAGGTGAGGTGTCAAGTAATGTTGATGTAAATGATGCCCGCTCTGACCCGGAGGGTAACCTAGTATTACCTATTTATACCGAGGGCGAAATCATTATATCCAAGTTAATAAATCGAGACCCAAGCATTAGGCATGAATTCTCACATAAGATATTTGACTCTCCCTTGGAACAAATGTTCTACGAATTAGCTTTTTTAGATTTACATATCTATCCACAACACAAAGTAGGAAAATATCGAATTGATTTTGCTATTCCAGACAAAAAAATAGCAATCGAGTTGGATGGCCATGAGTATCATAAAACTAAATATCAAAGAACTAATGACGCACAGAGAGATCGTTGGCTTTTTGGCGAAGGCTGGCAAGTCTTGAGGTTTACAGGAACTGAAATTTATAAAAATCTAGATGGTTGTATTGATGAGATATGTCAGTTATGCCAAATCGAAAGGCTAACAAAGCAATCAAGTTCGGACTAAAAAAGCTTGGCTTAGTTCGTACCTCACTAATTATAGCCAAGCATTTTTAGCCGCTTATTGCGGCGTTATAAGCCAATTGAGCTTACGGGTTAGAAAAGCATATTGGTGAAAATTTCATTATAGATAGGAAGTAACTAATGAATATTGACGAACACTTAAAGGTATTAGCGTTAAAAAATAAAAAGCTATTTGGGTTCTCTCATACTATGTGTATAGTTTTGGTAATCGGTTTAATAGCTCTTACGTTATCTATTTCTTTACCTCCTTCACTGACAGCAATACTTGTTGGAATTGCAGCTTTTTTTATTTTATATCACTACGCAGCATATGCCGTTAAAAAAACTAACAACAGAATCTCTCTACTAGAAACTAAGTATAAAGATCAAAGTAAAGGCTTATAACAAGGCGCTCAATCGGACAAATTTTGCTGTGTCGCTTTTTGCTATTCTTCTGCGCAGGCAAAAACCAACCCAACAAAATTTGCCCATTAGCTTGGCGTTATGCGTCAATTTAAATTGCTGTCTTTAAAACGGTTTTTACTTCAAGTCTTTCCTTAAAGTCAGCTTTTAGGTACAGTGGCGTAATCAAATTTTAAGTTGGTCTTGGCTTTTCGTTTTTCAATTTAAGCTGTGACCAGAAAGGTCATTCACCAGTCTAACGCTTCTTTGCAATTTTGGGTTTGGTGAGTGTTTTTTAATTTTAAGTTTGGCTTATTGGTGCAGGCGCAAGCGCTTCAAAAGCGGTGTGTCAACGCATAACAAGGTCGTCAACGCGGACAAAAAACTGTTGGCTGCTACGCTTCGCTTCACATT
Source organism: uncultured Pseudoalteromonas sp. (assembly GCA_964479805.1). Classification (GTDB taxonomy): domain Bacteria; phylum Pseudomonadota; class Gammaproteobacteria; order Enterobacterales; family Alteromonadaceae; genus Pseudoalteromonas. Next base: position 4,750 of record CAYZOE010000145.1, read on the forward strand.
TTAGCCAACAATTTTTTGCCGGTTACAACGGCGTTATGTTTCTTGAGGGATTGTTGTGCTTAACCAGTTGATCTACAAAATAATTGAGTTTGAGTTATTGTGCTCAATTGTTAGTCCTGAACAGGTTATCAGCTGGGCAGACGATCAGATTCTTGCTTATGACGAACCAGAAGAAATTCTTCTTGATCTTTGTGTAGCGAAGTCTGAAGAGAAACAACTTAAAATTCTGGGCAATATTGATACAAACATAGAAAATGAAGCATTCGAGTTGGTAGCAATAGAGCTTCTAAAACGTTACGAATCAGGTTTATTGGATTTCTTTGAATTGGCCAATAAGCTTCTGGTAATCCATTACCATTCTTCAAAGCTTTCACCTGATTCAGTAGATTTTATAATTTGGCTCGATGATGAGACTTTCCTTATCACTGAAGGCATTAAAGAACTTGAACCGGCTAAGAAAAATCTACATGAATTCTTAACCGGTATCGTAGAAAAACATAACAAGTCAAATCACTCGGACTTGGTAAAGCTATCACCTTTTTGTTCCAAAAAAGTCGCCAACTTCTCCAAGCCGGTGTTTGAGGCGTTATGTGTTTCAGGGAATGAAAGTTGAGTTCGTTGTATAAACTTTTTAAATTTGTTGTTCTAGGTTGCGTAATATCATTAGCTGTTGTCTATATTACTCTTGAGATTCTACCAAGAGCTTATACAGTTTTACCAAGCTATCATTCTTTGATTGCTATAATTCTCTCTGTGATTTTAGGTTTTGGCTTGGCTGGGTTTATCATATATTACAAGCGAAAAGTTCAATAAGGCTGCTATCAACACATAACAAGCAATTAAACAGGGATTAAAAACAGCGGGCTTTTCGCTTCGCTCGATTTTAGCCCACTATTTTTAACCCGTTAATCGAACGTTATATTTTGAGACATCTGTTTTTAATTTTATTAATCTGCTTTTCTCGGGAATCATTTTCTTTATCAAAATATTTGACAGAAAGTGACCTGAAACAGTTTTATCATTTACTTGATGTAGTTGACTTCGAAAAACCGAAGGTCGCTAATAATATGCTTCTACTTGTTGATAAAGTTGAAGAGGGCAAAGCGACTCTGGTTCGAGGAGAATACGAACTTCTGCTTACGAATGACCAAAAAGAATGGTGTCGTGATATTAGGATTACTTTTACAGCTCAGAAAGATATAGATAATGTTTGGTCTTTTTCAGGTTCTGAACATTACAATGCACGTGTTTCATATGCTCCAAATGATGTGCCTTGCTTCGAAAAAGGTTACTTTTCTTTTGGTGTCAATAAACCTAAAACAGATAAAGAGTTAAGTAATCTAAAAACTGAGTTAGAGAGACTTCTTTCACAAAAAAGTAAGCAATGGGACGAGAAATATGCTGCTGAACTAAATTATCGTTTACCTGACTTTGCTATGACTATGCCATGGAAAGTTGTGCAAATAGATTTTGCTGAACAAAATGAAAGTACTGCCATTTTTCAGAAGTATAATGTATTAGCTTTTGTAACACTTATTAGCAAAAAGAAAAGCTCGGTAATTCAAAGTGTTCGGTACGGTGTAAAATAAAATATAACAATCGCTTAAACAAGGACGCAAAACAGCAGGCTTGCGCTCCTTCGTCGCTAATTTTAGCCTGCTTATTTTGCGCCTGTTAAGGCGGGCGTTAGACGACTAGGGAACTTTGGTGTCAGTCTATATTAGGGAGAAATAAATGAATCCAAATACGGAAAGTAATAACGCAAAATCTCAAAAGCATTATATTGGATTAGGTATCGCTATTGGTGCAGGTTTGGGTTGCGCAATTGGTATTGTAGTTGGCGTATTATTTAATATTTTACCTTTTGCTCTAGGTATTGGAATCGGTTGTGGAGCGGGGTTTGGTGTTGCAATCGGAGCTTCTCTGCATAAAGCAAAAGTTAATAACTTTTGATTTTTATCGTCGCTAACAAGGCCGTCAAAAGGACGCAAAACAGCAGGCTTGTGCTCCTTCGTCGCCAATTTTAGCCTGCTATTTTGTGCCGTTTACGGCAAGCGTTATGCACTCAGGTTACATTGGAGTAATAATTTGAAAACGAGACAATGCTCAAGATTAATTATAGTGAATGAGCAAAATGAACTGCTATTGTTCCAATATAAAGATGAACATAAGCCTGAGCCATTTTGGGCAACTGCGGGAGGAGAACTTAAAGAAGGCGAATCCTACCTCGACGCAGCCAAAAGGGAATTGTACGAAGAAACCGGATTAAAAAATAATATTGGTGATTTATTGATGGAGAGGGAGGATATTTTTGCAGTTGCGAGATCTACTCCAGCAATATGGCAAGAAAAGTATTATTTAGTACGGTGTAAATCTGACAGTGAAGTATTCGCAGCTGAATGGACTGATGAAGAGAAGTCCACTATTCAACAATGGAAATGGTGGTCGCTGGCAGAAATGGAAAACGAAGGCGTTCACTCTTTCAAACCCGACTGTTTGCCAGATTTACTAAACACAATTTTAAACGGTGAAGCGATTGCATAACAAACTGTTTAATCGGACAAATTTTTCTGTGACGCTTTTTGCTATTGCGCTTCGCGCGCAAAAATCAACCCACCAAAATTTGCCAATTAACAGGGCGTTATGTTTTTATTGAGAGTAGTGCATGATTCAAAAAGAAGTTGCATTAGTTTCCTACCTAGCAATGAAAGGTGAAATACCTTTTAAGGATTTCATTAATTGGGTTGGCAACCACTATAATGAATCAACTGTTTTTCAGACAGTAATGCATGAAAGCACATGCGTATCAGATGGTATGGCTGTGTTATTAGAAAGTTACGGCACTTTTGATTTTCCTGAAGAGTTTTGGTTATCCAAAATAGCTGAAGAATCTATATCAAATAAAATTCCACTTTTAGATACGGTTAAAAGAGCATACGAATTATTAAACCTTGAAGGCTCTGGCAACCATGAGCTTTCGGGTTTATTGTATCGATTAGTTGATGACTTTAGTGAAGACAGTAAAAGTCAGTTTGTTCAACGTATTAAAGCAAGTAACTTTGAAATTAAATTACAAGCTTATAATCTAGGTCAGTGGACAGAACTAAACATGCAAGTCTTTAATAAAAAACATAACAAAGTCGTAAACGCGGACAAATAATAGTTAGCTCTGTTCGTGCCTCACAAATTATAGCCAACTATTTTTAGCCGGTTACAACGGCGTTATGCGTCACTTTAAATCGCTGTCTTTAAAACGGTTTTTGCTTCAAACCT
>CAYZOE010000146.1:0-7541 GCA_964479805.1 uncultured Pseudoalteromonas sp.
TATTTGTTAGCAGCTTTTTCCATGTTCTATGTAGTAGGGAATTAATATGGCATCAGTTGCTCTGTTGATGAAAAGCTCAGCTGCTTTAATGCCTTTTTCTTCACTATTTTGATGAACAGTTGTTAATGTCGGAGTAGAGCGCATGGCTTCATCAATTCCATCAAATCCTACTACTCTTATGTCTTCGGGTATACGTAAACCCATCGAGTTGATTTCTTTTAGCGCCGCTAAGGCAATCAGATCGCTCATACAAAGCAGTACGTTAGGTCTTGGCGTTGAAGTAAGTGCTTCTCTGGCAGCAATTAAGGCATAATGATGGCTACTTTCTGGTATATTCCATACTCGATCTTCCCTAAGTGTTACGCCTAATTCATCAAATGCCTTTTTATAACCCGTTAAGCGTTTATGGGCAATGGAGCAACGGATATCAAAATCTGGAATGTCGTATACACGGCAAGTGAGATCTGAGTCGAGTAACCTTAGCCCTAATATAGCGACTTCATCTTGGGTAGAGTGAATTGCCAATTTAGCAATTTCATAGGCGGCTTTTTCGTTATCTATACCAACAGACGCTTTGCGTTCAATATCAAAATCTGCGGTTACCACCTTTTTGCTTGTGGTTTTTAATTGCTCAACTAACTTAGTATTTCGCGGGCTTCCGTAGCAAATATAACCATCTACAAAATCTGACACCGCATTTATATTCTCTGAAGCGCCTGAAAATAATAGCAAGTTCAGTTTGTTTTTTTCTAATATGGCGGAAACACCTTTAACAAATTTACTGGCTACAGGATCTGAAATCATGTATTCAATACTGTCGGGCAGTACTAAGGCTACTATGTTGAAGCGCCCTTTACGGAGAGACTGAGCCGCTTTATTTGGCCCTGAATAACCTAATTTTTCACACGATGCTAGAATGTCATCTCGACGCTTTTTAGAGAGTTGATCAGGGCGATTAAAAGCATTAGAAACGGTGGCATTGGAAACACCGAGTTCTTTGGCAATACTTTTAAGTGTCCATATTTTTTTATCTGTCATAGTAACCTTATGTCATTATTTCTAAAGTTAAATAGCGTGACTGTGATTAAATTAAGCAAGCATAATATTGTTAGTATACTTTTGTTTTTCAGAAAAATAACGTTAAATTTAGCCGTTAATATAACAGTTAAAAGTATTCTGTTAACTAAGTATCAGTTAACAAGCTCTCTAGGGTAATGGTTTGTTTGTTGCCGCTATCAACTATGTCTATGCTTGCTGTTTTATTCATTAAATTAGCTTCTAAAATTGCACTGCAGTTTTGGTTTTCCCAAGCGATAGTTAGCAAATATTCGTTATGGTTTATAGAGAACTCACCATTAAATGCAGCGGAGTTATTGCGTAGCTTTATTAAACTCATCATTGCCTTGGTAAAAGGTTTATTCAAAGCTTGGTTTATTTGTTCGTCACTAAAGTAAGGGCGATTAATATCTCGACCAATATTCGTTTGAGATAATAAAGACATATCATTGCTTTCAGCTAGTAACCCCGAATAGTAAATCTGGGGTATACCAGGGGCAAAAAATTGAATCGCTCTCGCGAGTAAATAATCATAATCATTTTGAGCAAGCGCATCATAATAGGTGCAATTCACTTGGTATAAGTCAACATTGCTCGCGGCTTCGCCGGTTGCTTTTTGGCTTTCATATTTACTATTGGCGTGAATTTTTTCAACTAGATTGTCAATTTCTTCATGAGTTAGTAGTCCTTTTTTTCCTTCCATTGGTCCAACATCAATAATGCCAATGCCATCATGCGTATCTAATACAGTAATACAATTTCTGGGAGATATTGTTAGCCATTGAGCAAGAGCATCAAAATTTTGAGTGAAAAGACTGTGTAAAATTAATGGTGGTAAAGCAAAGTCGTAAACTTGGTCAACTCGTTTTGCAATTTCAATTTGAGTTTGATAATAAGAATGAATTTCTACTAATGTCTCTATGCCTAATTTATTAGCTGTTTTAGTTAATTTATCGATAAATTCAAATGTTTCATCTAACATAAAGCAACTAGTTCCAGCTTTTTTAATCGCGTATCCTGCAGCGTCTAATCGAATTATCTTTATATTGTTTTGTGCAAACGTTGAAAGAATGCGGGATAAATAGGTTTGACCAATTGTCGAAGTAACATCGATGTCTATTTGATTATCAGTAAAGGTTGTCCAAAATTTAGCTGATTCATTATCGGGTAATGAAAATTTCGTAAAGCAACTACCCGGTCTTGGGCGATAAATTTTCGCTTGAACCTCTGGGGTTAAGCCAGTAGGAAAAACTTTTTCTTTGGTTAAAAATAATTGCCAAAACGTAGATTTTTTTCCTTGTTTAAGTACATCTTTGAACTCTTTCGATTGTGCAGACATATGGTTGACAATAAGGTCGGCCATTAACTCATAGTTTTCCCCTAGGTTTTTGATGTCTTGCCAATTACCAAGGCGTTCATCAACTTGAGTATGGTCAATAGGATCAAAACCCGCATCACTACCATCTATTGGGTAATAGAATGGCAATAAATGAATACCAGAGAACAATCCTGATAATTTTGTGTGCAAAAGTTCGTTAAGATCTTTTATTCCTGAGCCTGTTAACCTATCGATATAGGTAATTAGCTGAACATTGTTTTTCATAAATCTACCATTGAATTTTATAGTTGTATCTTAATCGATTAAGATATATATTCATACACAATGTAACTTTAATCAAGAATAATTTTAGTTTTATTTAAAATTAAATTGTAATTAAGCTGCTGTTGCTATCAACTGGCTATAGCAACTTATTTTGAGGGGAATGTAATGAGTCAAACTAGCGACTTAATATTAAGTAAAGCACAATCAGAAAATGCGTCTATAGCACGAATTAAGCTTTTAACTTACATGATGTTTTTCGTGTTTGCTATGACGTCTGATTCGGTAGGGGTGATCATTCCTGAACTGATAAAAACTTACCAATTAAATTTAACACAAGCCAGTGCTTTCCATTACGTTCCAATGATATTTATTGCAATTAGTGGCTTATTTCTAGGTTATCTCGCTGATAAATTAGGGCGAAAAATGACAATCATTTTGGGATTGCTATTATTCTCTGTTGCGTGTTTTTTATTTGCAGTGGGTAATTCTTTCTTTTTCTTTTTGTTGCTGCTTGCAGGCATCGGTGTTGCGGTCGGGCTATTTAAAACAGGAGCTTTAGCCCTTATTGGAGATATTTCATCTTCAGGAAAAGAGCATACGGCCACCATGAATAAGGTTGAAGGTTTTTTTGGTATAGGGGCAATTGTAGGGCCTGCAATTGTGAGTTATTTATTGGTAGCAGGAGTATCATGGAAATACCTATACCTTAGTGCAGGTGCGTTATGCATTGTATTGTGTTTGGTTGCTAAGAAGACTGAATATCCTAAAACTAAGCATAATACTGAAGGGCAAATCAATTTAAAAAGTTCTTTGAACGTGATGAAAGATCCGTACGCAATCGGGTTTTCTATAGCTATTGCTTTATATGTTGCAACAGAAGTGGCTATCTATGTTTGGATGCCCACCTTGCTAGCTGATTATAATGGTTCATTGGTTTGGCTTGCTACTTATGCGTTAACTGTATTTTTTACATTGAGGGCTGGGGGCAGGTTTTTAGGCGTTTGGATGTTAAAAAATTTTAGCTGGCAAAGTGTGGTGTTTTGGTTTTCATTAGCCGTATTTCTTTGCTATTTAGGTACCGTAATCATGGGTGTGAATGCTGCTGTAGTGCTATTACCTTTGTCTGGGCTGTTTATGTCAGTGATTTATCCCACATTAAACTCAAAAGGTATTAGCTGTTTTCATCTAACCAAGCATGGCGCTGTAGCAGGCGTTATTTTGTTTTTTACCGCGGTTTCGGCAGCAATATCACCTTTGCTAATGGGCCTAGTGAGTGATATTTTTGGTAATGTTGCTTACGGTTTTTATTTAGCGACATTTTTTGCAGCCATACTTGCCATTGGCGCATTTTATAACCTGTTAGTTGACCCCATTAAACAAAAAAATAGTAATTAAATTTGTCTTTATTCCAGTAACTTAATCGAATACTCCATTTTTATTTAAAATAATACTTGCAAATTTTATTTGTTTAAATACATAATTAACTTAATCGATTAAGTCGTGTTTTTTTTACAACTTGCATAGATTATAAAACAAACTATAAAGAAACATGGGGGAGAAAAAATGAAAAAAGTTAATTATAAAAAATTCATGATCAGTGCTTTAACAATGGCCATATGCACTAGCTTAAGTGCAGCCGAAGTTGATTCTGATAAGTCAAAACAAGACAATAAAAAAGGTATCGATTTTGAGAGAATTGTTGTAACAGGTGTTGCTAAAGGTACTACTGTAATGTCTTCAAGTGTATCCGTTAGTAGCTTCTCGGCCGAACAATTAGAAACAACTACGCCAAGAACTACCGCTGAAGCTTTTCGAGCCATTCCTGGCATTCGTTCAGAATCTTCAGGTGGTGAAGGTAATGCTAATATTGCGGTACGCGGTTTACCGGTGGCGTCAGGAGGCGCTAAATTTTTACAACTGCAAGAAGATGGTTTACCTATTATGCAGTTTGGTGATATTGCATTTGGTAATGCCGATATTTTTCTTCGTTTAGATAGCACAATGCAACGTGTCGAATCAATTCGAGGCGGTTCGGCATCTACTTTAGCGAGTAACGCGCCCGGTGGTATTATAAACATTATTAGTAAAACAGGTGAAGATGATTCAGGCAGTGTGTCTACAACCTTTGGCCTTGATTACGATAGCTTACGAACTGATTTTGAATACGGCGGAGAACTTAGCGATTCGATGTACTTTCATATTGGTGGTTTTATTCGACAAGGTGAAGGTGCAAGAAATGCGGGTTACACTGCAAACAATGGCGGACAAATTAAAGCAAATTTAACCAAAGAATTTGATAAAGGCTATGTTCGACTTTACCTTAAGCATCTTGATGATAAAAGCATTGGCTACTTGCCTATGCCAATGAAGTCTGATGGTAGCTCTTTACCTGGTTTTGACTCAAAATCAGACACAACTCATTCTGCATATTTTTTATCAACACTATCATTAGGTGCTGATGGGCAACTTCGCCGAGGTGATATGCGCGATGGTATGAATCCACACGTTGACTCTGTTGGTTTAGAAGCTTCATTTGATTTAGGTAACGATTGGGCAATAGAAAACCGTTTTAGAAAATCAACGGTTAATGGTAGTTTTCTTTCACCATTTCCTGCTGAAGTCGGTAATGCTTCAAATATAGCGAGTAGTATAGCCGGAGATGGCGCAACATTAACTTATGCTAATGGCCCTTCAGCGGGAGACGCATTTACCGCTGAAAATGCCATGCGTATTCATACTTTTGATGTTGAAATGAACGATTTTGGTTCATTAGTGAATGATCTTAAATTAACTAAAAATATTGATGATACCAGCATCACCTTTGGTTATTACAAAGCATTGCAAAATATCAGTATGTCGTGGCTTTGGAATTCATATTTAATGGAAGTCAAAGGCGATAACGCCGCTCTACTTGATGTAAATGCTGCTGATGGTACCAGTTATTCTGATAACGGCTTATATGCTTATGGCGTTCCTGCTTGGGGAAATTGCTGTCAACGAAATTACGACACTCAATATGATATTAGTGCTCCGTATTTTGCAATGACGTCACAATTCAATAACGTCTTATTGGATTTAAGTGTTCGTCATGATAGTGGCACTGCAACTGGGTATTATGCAGGCTCTGTGCAATCAGAAGTCGACATGAACCGCGGTGGTGTAATATCTCAACCTGAAAAAAGTGTGTCATCAATAGACAATGCTAATGCGTCTCCTGTGAAATATGACTGGAGCTATACTTCTTATTCTGTTGGCGCAAACTATATGTTTGATGAGAACATAGCGGCATTTGTTAGGGTCAGTCATGGTGGTCGAGCAAACGCTGATCGTCTTGCCTTTGGGAAAATTAGAGCAGATGGTTCTGTGGCTTCGCAAGATGCTGTTGATGAAGTTGATCAGTATGAATTAGGAGTCAAATATCGCCAAGATAATGTATCGCTTTTTGCAACAGCGTTTAATGCGAAAACTGAAGAGCAAAACTTTGAAGCGACCAGTCAAAAATTCTTCGACCGATTATATGAAGCTCATGGCATAGAGTTAGAAGGTTCATACTTTATCGGTGATTTTGATCTTCGAGGTAATTTAACATGGACGAATGCAGAAATTACTAAAGATGCGATAAATCCAGACTTAGTCGGCAAAACCCCTAGAAGGCAAGCCAATTTTGTATACTCATTGATGGCTCGTTATAACTTTGCTCAAGGTTCTGCTGGTATTAGTGCTACGGGTACTACAGATGCCTATGCTCAAGATACTAATGATTTAAAATTTGCTGGTTATACGCAGGTTAATGCATTTGCATCTTATATGTTATCAGATAGCTTAAGTGTTTCTATTAACGTCAATAACTTATTTGACACAACCGGAATTACTGAAGCAGAAGAAGGTTCAATTCCTGATAACAATATTATTCGTGCAAGAACTATAAACGGTAGAACAAGCAGTTTAACGCTTAGATATGACTTTTAATTTCTAATTGTCATTCACTTCCTAAGCCCACATTAGTGGGCTTTTTTATAATGAAGGATGATTTATGATTTCGTTACTCAGTTACGGCGAAGTATTAGTTGATTTTTTACCTAATACAACCGAACTACACAGCTTTATTCCTCTAGCTGGTGGGGCTCCTGCAAATGTTGCTGTAGCATTTGCAAAATTAGGTGGTGATAGTTATTTTGCTGGTGGCATTAGCCGTGATAATTTTGGTTCCATGTTAATGGAGCAACTCAAAAATGAAGAGGTTAATACGCTGTACACTCGTGTAGTTGATGCTAATACCGCGATTGTCATAGTCAGTATAGATAATACTGGTGAGCGTTCATTTAATTTTTACCGTCAACATACTGCTGATACACAATATGATAGAGCAAGTATTGATAATATCAACTGGCAAGAAATTGGAGTGTTTCATTTTTGTTCGAACACTTTAACTGACGAAAAAATGTATCAAAACACGCTTTACGCAATAAAGCAGGCTGAGGCTAGTGACACTGTGGTCAGTTTCGATGTTAACTTACGTCAGCAACTTTGGGGAGATTTAAACATGCTACCCAGTCGCGTAGAAACGTGTATTAAAAAAAGTGATATTGTCAAATTAAGTAAAGATGAAGCGTCGTATTTAGCCAATTTGAATAAACTAACTATTCAACAGTACGTTAGTCAACTGTTGTCATTCGATGTACAATTAGTTTTGATCACTGACGGCCCTAATGCAATTCAAGTAATTAACTCAACATATTCTTCAGTGTATGATGTTCCGCAGATAAATCCCGTTGATACTACAGGTGCTGGCGACAGTTTTTTTGCAGGGTTTTTATATTATTTAACACGACTTTCTAGTAGTAAAAATATCAGCTTAATACAGGCAATTAATGAGGAAGAA
>CAYZOE010000147.1:0-7496 GCA_964479805.1 uncultured Pseudoalteromonas sp.
TGGACAGAAACGAGCTAAAGTCTTTCTTTTATAGTTGTACATTTTTTATTTTACTTTTTAGGTGTTAAAGGCCATTAAATTTAGACAGGTTGTTTACTGATAATGTCTCGAATCCAGTTATGAAGAGGATCTTCGGTCATCCTTTTGTGCCAAGCAACTATAATTTCGAACGAAGGAAGTTCAAGATCGCAGTCTACCTCTTTAAGACCATTGATCGGCAACAATTTAGTCGGTAATAAAGCAATTATGTCGGTAGAAACAATACATTGCGCAGCAGCGGAAAAAAAAGGAACACTCATAACAATATTTCTTTTCAAACCGAGTTCTTCAAAATATGCGTCTGCGGAACCAACAAGGTTCGCTCTTTTAGGCGAGATAACGAGCTGCGGATGATGTGCAATTTGTTCAACAGACCATTTTTCATTCGCTCTTTCATGATCTTCAGCGATTACACAAGTGTGAGTTTCTGTAAAAAGAGTTATGGTTGGATATTTAGTTGGAACAAACTTTGGAAACGAGATTACAATATCGAACTCTCCGTTGTCCATCAACACACTTAAATTATCAATCTCAAAGTCTTGTACAATTATCTTAAGGTTTGGCGCTTGTTTCCTAATTTTTTGAATCAAACTTGGTAATACTACTGCCTGTGCATAATCAGAAGCACATATCCTAAAAACACCACTTGCACTGCTAGGCTCAAAAACCTTAGGTTTTGTGATATTTTCTAGACGCGTTATGATTTCTGCTACTTCCAATTGCAGGGATAGCGCATGTGCTGTAGGCACTAAACCGTTACTTTTTCTATTAAATAGTGGGTCTCGAAAAGACAGCCTGAGCTTTTTGAGTTGCTCACTGACAGCTTGCTGAGTTAGTCCTAGTCTAGAAGCAACCCTTGAAGCATTCTTTTCAATTAAAAGATAATGCAACACTCTTAGCTGCTTTATGTCCAAACCATTGATACCAGCCATACTTGTTTCTCATACATCAAATATCTGTTTTTAATTGTATCACCAAGGCGGTAATCTTTTTTATCATTTTTTGTTGTACCTAGGCAGTGGTGCGTGATTATTGGAGTATTGCATGAAATTAAAATCTTATGACCCTAGCAATGGGGAGCTTCTTGGTGAGTTAGAATACTCGTCTAACGAAAATACCAAGAGAATAATAGAAAAAGCAAAAATAGCTCAAAAGCAATGGAAGAGTATCCCACTACAAGAAAGGGTACAAATAATTGATAAGGCTTTTAAGTCACTGATACCTTATCAGGAAGAACTTGCCGTTTTATTATGTAAAGAGATGGGCAAAAAGCACAACCGAGGACTAAGTGAAGTTCGCGGTTCAATTTTTTCAGGAGCACATTACGCAAAAGAAGCAAGTAAAGCCCTTTCTTCTCAACCAAATAGTAGCATCGAGTTCAGATCTCTTGGTGTATGTGCTGTGATATCACCTTGGAACTATCCCTTAGCTATGGCTGTAAATCTTATCACTCCTGCCCTTGTAGCTGGGAACACAGTCGTATTTAAACCGTCAGAAGAGACGCCATTAATCGCTGATAAGTTCGTTGCATTACTTAACTCTGCATTACCAGATAATGTATTAAATATTCTACATGGCGATGGTTTAGTTGGTAGCACCATCGTAGATAGCCCAGACATAAATTTAGTTGCTTTTACTGGGTCTTTAGAAGTGGGTAAGAAGATAATGGCATCGGCTTCAAACAACCTAACAAGGCTGGTAATGGAACTTGGTGGAAATGACCCGATGATAGTGCTCGATGATGCCAACCTAGATGCCGCGGCACAGTTTGCTGTAGCCAGTAGCTTTGAAAATTCAGGCCAAATGTGTACATCTACTGAGCGAGTTTATGTCCAATCAAAGGTTGCTCATGAATTCATAGCTAAAGTAAAAGCTATTGCTTCTCAATACAAAATAGGCCCTTGGCACGACGAAAACACGCATTTGGGGCCAATAATCAATGAAAGACAACTCAGTAAGATTGATTCGCACGTAAAAGATGCGCTTTCTAAAGGTGCAAATTTGCTATTAGGTGGGCGGATTTTAGACGGTCGATATTACGAACCGACCGTAATTACTGGAATGAAGTCTGATATGCAGATGGAATCAAATGAAACATTTGGACCTATTGTCGCTATTTCTGAGTTTGAAAGTATTGAAGAAGCCATATCCCGTGCTAACAACTCTATTTACGGATTAGGGGCAGTAGTCTTTGGACAAGCAAATGCCAGAGCAGTAGCAAATCAACTCGAAGCAGGAATGATTGGTATAAATAAAGGACCAGGCGGCAGTGGAGATAGTCCTTGGGTTGGTGCTAAACAAAGCGGATATGGATTTCACGGAAGCCAAGAAGGACACAGGCTATTTGCACAAGTTACAGTCGTGGAGTAATTGATGAAAGATAATACATTCTACATTGTCGAAAAAGAATCGGGTGCTGAAAGTAATGACATTCCATTATGGGCTAGCAAAATACAAAACCCAGCGAAATTAGATGAAGAATCTGCGCTTAAACCCACTATCAAAGTTATAGAAGAAGTACCCGGTGCATTTCAAATACTCAATGTACTCTCCAAAGAGGAATGTGAATCCTTTATCTCTATTGGAGAAACATTAGGTTTTAATAAGGACGCCGCAGTATCACTACCTCGCCATATTCGACATAACGATAGTTTAACCTGGGTAGTTGATGAAGCTACAGATACAATTATATGGGAAAGGTGTAAACACCTTTTCTCACAAGGTATAGATGTCATATACGGGCAAACTCCACTTGGAATTAATGCGCGTTTTAGATTCTACAAATATGACAAAGGCGATTTCTTCAAACCTCATACCGATGGTTCGTGGCCTGGTAGTCGAATTATAGAAGGCAAAAATATACACAATGCTTACCCTGACCGATGGAGTCAAATGACGTTTTTAATTTTACTTTCAGAAGAGTTTACGGGAGGGGAAACTCAGTTTTGGGTAAACAAATATGATAAAACTTTGCCTGCAAAAAGCGCTCAAGATGCGGAACTTGTCAATGTTAGAACACCTGCCGGAAGCGTACTGTGTTTTCCGCACGGTATGCATCCCCAGCACTGCCTACATAGTTCAGCGCCAATTGACGAGGGCATCAAATATATAATTAGGACGGACTTACTTTTTCCCACTAATTAGTTAAAGTTAGTTGAAAATAGCTTCATATATTAGGATTAAAAATGAAGCTAGTATATATATTGGATTAAGAACTTATGAATGAACACGAGTGGTTACATTGAATATATGCATAATGTGTTTTACGTAAAGGTACTTAGGCCTTGGAATTTTGAAACGTTTGAACACTACAATAATGACTTTAACAAGCTATTGATAGGCAAAAATACCCATCATATTCTGTATTCGCTGTCCTTGAAGGTGACAGCTTAATGATCCCTGAAGTATGCGAAACATTTAAAAAAGCGACAACTAAACGCATTGCTACAGGACTTAAACACGTCGCATTTTACCTATCTAAATCAGCTTGCCCGAACGTATTTAAGCAACAATTTCACGATCTTTATCAAAATAAAAACATAAACTTTAAGTTTTTTAATGACATTGATTCAGCTAAATCTTGGTTAAAAACATATGAAATTATTCTAGGAGATAAGTTAGTCAACAAATTACATTATCTTACCAGAGAATAAGCACAAATTTATATCTACTTATTTCTTACAATATAAGATTAAAGTATTATCCATAAAAAAGGGGACGCCCCCTTTTTTATAATATCCAAGCTGTTTAATTGCTTAGAATGTTCTGATCAGCTTTTCATTAACAAACTCTTTTATACCAAGGTGGCCTAACTCTCTACCATAGCCTGACTTTTTAACGCCACCCATAGGCATTGTTGCATAGGTCCAAGACATGTGATTAACGAATGCAGTACCTGCCTCCATTTGTTCTGCTACACGTATACCTCTAGCTTCGTTTTCTGTGTAAACAGAGCTACCTAGGCCAAATTGACTGTCGTTAGCCACTTTAATAGCTTCAGCTTCATCTTTGACAACAAAAACATTAGCGACAGGGCCAAAGATTTCTTCATCAAATGCCGGAGTACCAGACGGAATATCAGTAAGAATTGTAGGTTGGATAAATGCCCCTTCTCGTTTACCACCTAATAATAATTTTGCTCCACCTTCAACTGATTTTTTGATCTGAGCTTCCACGTCAATAGCTGCTTTTTCTGTTGAAAGAGGACCATAATGGTAACCTTCTTTTGTGGGGTCACCCGGCATTAACTCTTGAAGGTGTGCTTTAACCTTATTCAAAAATTCTTCTGCAATAGACTCAACTAAAATGATACGTTTAGGCGAAATACAAATCTGACCGCTACATAGCATTTTGGTAAATGCTAGATATTCGGCAGTTTTATCAAGATTAGCGTCATCTAAAACGATAAATGGATCAACACCACCTAACTCCATCACTGTCTTCTTAACATTTCGACCTGCTTGTTCTGCAACTTTTGCACCTGCTGCGTTACTGCCAGTAAATGATACACCTTGCACTCTGTCGTCATCAATAATAGCGCCTGCATTGCGCGAAGATACAACCAAGTTAGTATAAACCCCCTTAGGCGTACCTGCATCAATCATAATTTGCTCAAAGGCTTTAGCACACTGAGGTACATTTGAAGCATGCTTAGTTAAAACAACATTACCAGCTATAAGGTTTGGTGCTGTACACCTGGCCGGTTGGTAAAATGGGAAGTTCCAAGGTTGAATGCCGTAAATGATTCCAACTGGTTGGTTGATCATTGTACCTTCACCATCTTTTGTCGAAAGCTTTTTGGGTGCTAATAATGATTCACCTTCATCAGCATAATAATCGAAGATCTCAGCAACTAAATCTATTTCAGCTCTACCGTGTTCAAGTTTTTTACCCATCTCTTCAGCCATTAACATAGCTAACTCTTCTTTGCGCTCTCTATATAACGCTGCGGCGCGACTCAAAACAACAGCTCGTTCACTGAAGCTTTTATTTTTCCAAGTTTTAAAAGCCAAATTGGCCTTAGCGATAGCTATATCAACTTGGTTAGAAGTCATTTCCTCAAATGAAGCCAATACTTCACCGTTTAAAGGGTTTATTGAATTTATCGCCATACTGTTCTCCAAATATAAACAATATAAAAATCAAAACTCTCTTCTAGTTTTGTTTTAAATAGACTCATTGTGAGATGAAAAACTAAATGAATATCTAAAAAGAAATAATCACATGATACTTACCTCACAAGCAGGTTTAATTTATATACCTTTAATTTATTTTCAATTAGTATACTTTTTTATACTTAGTTTCTTTTTCAGCATTAATGAAATAAATGGCAAAAATTACAGAAGGTTAGGTGTGTATATTTTTTGTAGAATTTTAAGAATGTTTTTAATATTTAAAAGATCACGTTTTCACACGCCATATATTTGCTTAAATAAGTTATGCGCGGTATGAAGTAGTTAACAAAAAAACATCCAGAAGCTTTCAAAAATTATTCAGAAAACTTCTGTGTACAGAATTACTGTAATGAAAGACGATGGGTTAAAATAGAGCAGGTTTTGTAGAAATTTATTTAGATATTTCGATATTGTGTGTTTCTGACCAAACTTTAAGGTCATCTAATATTTTTAGTGCAGAACGGCCAAAATCAGTCAGCTCATATGTCACTGCTATCGGTCTATCACTAATTACTTTTCTAATGACCATCCCTTCTTCTTCTAATTCTTTTAAGCGTTGATCGACCATTTTTTTAGTAGCCCCACCTAACATTCTAGATAAATCATTGAATCTGACAGGCTCATCTTTCAAATGGTAGATAATTGAACCCTTCCATTTACCGCCGATTAAACGCATGCCTTTTTCTATCGCACAAGGCTCCATACATGCGTTATAAACTTTTTTTCTTCCCTTACTATCTGTTTTTAATGAACTTTCCACGAAACCCCTCTTATTTAGCCTAGGTTACTAAAAGTATACTAATTGATTACTGTTAAATGGTAACTAAAATATACCACAAATAACCGTTCAAAATAAATTTTAATTTTGGAGAAACACAGATGAGCAACATTTTAATTATCAATGGTCACCAGTATTACCCTTTTTCTGAAGGTAAGCTTAACAGTACCTTAGTAGATAAAGCTGCAAGCTTATTGAACGCAAAAGGTCACAATACGCGCATAGTAACAATGTCTGAAACGATAGATGTTGAAAAAGAACTAGAGAACCATCAGTGGGCGGATTTCGTTATTTTCCAATCACCAATTAATTGGATGGGGGTTACTTGGTCTTTTAAAAAATATGTGGATGAAGTGTACACAGCAGGAATGGGCGGTGCTTTATGTAATGGTGACGGTCGCCACCATGACTCACCTAAAGAAAACTATGGTATGGGTGGCACACTAACGAATACGAAATACATGATGTCATTGACTTTCAATGCGCCAGAAGAGTCATTTAATGACGAAACTGAGTTCTTTGATGGCAAATCTGTTGATGATCTTCTGTTCCCTATGCATATGAACTTCAAGTTCTTTGGTATGAAGCCAATGGAAACATTTGCATGCTTTGACGTGATGAAAAATGCCGATGTTGAAAATGACTTAAAACGTTTTGAAGCACACATTAACAAGCACTTTTAAGGAACAATTATGAGCGTTGAATATACGACTAAATTGCACGCAGGAGCTGATTTTCCTGTAATCGAAGCAAAACTACTAAATGATAATATTAAAAAATTGTCTACTCCTGAAAATGGTTTGGATTGGAAAATGGTTGTAGTTTACAGAGGTCAACATTGCCCGCTTTGTACCCGCTACTTAAACCAGTTAGAAAATGCGAAAGACCTTCTTGCTCAAACAGGCGTAGATTTGATCGCCGTTTCAGGTGACAGTAAAGAACAACTAGAAAGTCATATGGAAAGACTTAATGTAACTTTCCCTATCGCATATGGCCTCACTGTTGAACAAATGGAAGAGCTTGGGTTGTATATATCAAATCCTAGATCGCCTGAAGAAACGGATCATCCTTTTGCTGAGCCGGGTCTATTCGTCGTCAATGATGAAGGTAAAGTTCACGTAGTGGACATTTCAAACAATCCATTTGTAAGACCTGAACTTCAGTCATTGATTAGTGGCTTAGATTGGATAAGAAATCCTGCAAACAACTATCCTATTCGTGGTATGCATAAATAGGAGTTCAAATGAAAAAGGTTGTATTAGCTGGTGTCTTTTCAGCCCAATTATTTGGAAATGCGCTTGCTGAAGACTCGAAAATCGAGTCTGCGCACATAGCATCACCAAAACATTACAAACTACTGCTTGAGAATGAAGAAGTCATCGTGCTCAAGATGACACTAAAACCAGGGGAACAGGATAATTGGCATAAACACAACGCTGAGACTGTTTACTTCGAAAAAGGTGGTAAGGCGACGATAACAACCAGTGAGAAAGACATGACTTTGG
>CAYZOE010000148.1:0-6461 GCA_964479805.1 uncultured Pseudoalteromonas sp.
ATCCGGCAAGGCGTGACCCTTACTATACATATCCCGACATCGACCCGAATACATATAAAAAAGCTAAATTGCGTATGTGGAAAATGCCGGACAACGATGGAGGCTTTTGGCAAGCGGGTGACGTTGGTGGAATCGCCTTTGTAAATCATCCGTCAGTGAAGGGGGTAGTTGTAACCCATAACTTCGGTCGTGGTGTACATGATTATAGGGCTCAGGGTGACGTTGGTTCAGGTAAGTACTTTCTAGTTGCTGACCCAATTGCATTCTATAGTGAGGAAGGCATAGAAAAAGGTGATCGCGCTGCTCATAGTAAAGAGAGAGGCAATCAAGCTTATCCTCAAGGTTTATTTGCCAGAGGGGCTCAAGTTTATGAACCAGAACACCTGAGTGAAGCACTCACTGGACGGGTTTTGCC
Organism: uncultured Pseudoalteromonas sp.; assembly: GCA_964479805.1. Taxonomy (GTDB): domain Bacteria; phylum Pseudomonadota; class Gammaproteobacteria; order Enterobacterales; family Alteromonadaceae; genus Pseudoalteromonas. Next base: position 416 of record CAYZOE010000148.1, read on the forward strand.
ATACGATGCTAAAAGTAAACGATTTGACTGGCCTCGAGATGGCATTGATTGGAGCGATGACGTGCACTCTCATACTCAATTAGGGTCTATATTATGGGACAATGAGCGACAATTGCTATGGCTAGTGTTTGGAAGTTTGAATCAAACTTATGTTGCTGCATATTCAATAAACCCCAATAATTCTCCATCAACCCAAGAGCAAGAAATTCCAACCTCATGGCTAAAAGAATTTGAACAAAGTAAATCGTTGGAATCATCATTAAAAGGAATAATAAATTGAAACCGAACTTTCTAGTCATTGGAGCCCAACGAGCAGGTACCACTTGGCTGTATGAGTGTTTAAGAGAGCACCCTGAAATATTTTTGCCTGAAACAAAGGAATTACACTACTTCGACCTTAACCATGAAAAAGGCGATGAATGGTATTTTCAGCATTTTGAAGGGGCGAGCGAAAAGGCGATTGGTGAAATTACACCAAACTATTACCAGTATCCCGGCGCTATTGAAAAAGCCCATGCACTATTACCTGATGCTAAGTTCATATTTATTTTGAGAGAGCCCAAAGCTCGAGCTATATCGCAGTTCGCCTTGTTCAAGGAAAAGTGGGGACTAACTAGCATAGAGCAAGCTTTGGAAGAAAAACCAGAGTTTGCCGATTTAAGTCTTCAAGGTAAGCATCTGCAGAGGATTTCTTCCATTGTTCAGAAAGAAAACCTTCTAGTACTGTTTTACGAAGACCTTGCTTCAAGTCCATTAAGCTTCCTTTCGTCTGTATATCGTTTTTTAGGTGTAAGAGAAGTGGGAAGCCCTTCTTTTTTGAACAAACGAGTAAACAAAGTCTTAATGCCTAATGCGCAGCAGACTTTGCGCAACATAGGGTTAGGAAAACTGCTAGATGCTTTGAAAGAGAGCAAGCTTGCTGAACCCATCAAAAGGGCTATTGGTAAACTTGATTCTCCTCAGAAGCAACAGGTCAATTTGCCAGATAGTTTTTTGCGAGATTTAGAAGAAGATATCAACCGTATTGAGCAATCTTTAAACGTCGATTTGAAGCATTGGAATTAACCTTCATGCTCTATCTTCGCTACGCGAGATGCTAGATAGAGCAACAGCTACTTTCTTAACTTTAAAAATAGAAGAAAGAAAAGAAAGGGCAGTATCCAAATTAAGTAATATGAGGCGTATTCAAAGTAGTACTTTTTAGTTATGAAGTGCTCTACGCCTTGCCACCTTTTAAATTCTAATTCGTATTTATTAACTAAGTTATTAATTTCTTTTTCTGAATAACCTTTTTCTTCATAAAAAGGGATTATCAGGTCTGACTGCGCGTTAATCTCTTCAATGCTATAGGGTAGTATTACGTTAAAGTCAGGGTCGAATACGTGCTTTATGTTTTCTGCTATTTCGACTTCAACGATAACATGCCCCGGAAAGCTTATGATTGTGTTAGCAACGTCTTCATTATCAAGAAGCTTTGATAAATTCATTGAGGCATCGCCACAAATACCGATACCTCGCTCCAAACTGCGATATGGGTCTGAAAAATGGTATCTCTCAAACTCTGGAATATTACTTAATTTACCTGCCAAATAAAGAATGTAGTTTTCCCAAACTGGAACTGTTTGGTTAAATCGCGTGGGGGTATATTTTTCCCAATGAACATGTGCCAGTCTGCCAGCAACTGTAGAGTTTAGCCTTTGTGCGTAAGTCGCTTTTGAATCGCTTTCTGTCCACCGGATGTTTTCTAGTGCATCTTCATAAGTATAGATCTGGTCATTCTTGAATCTTAGATTTTCATCTTTAATTTCTGATGGCGATAGCTTAAAAAAGAAACCGCTAATGTTTATCGCTAGTGCGATAAGCGATATACAAAGGAAAAAGTAGGCAAAAATTTTCTTCATAGTTACGTCTTACTTTGGCTATTGGGTTGGCCGGCGTATTTTTTTAAAACGTAGACGTTGTACGCGGCTGCGCTAAACATGATTAACCAGTAGAGTACTTCAGCTCTCATTCTGTTTAAGAATGTCATAGCGATAACAAATGCTATAAGCGACCCTTGCAGGGCTATTATCTTGAAGTATTCATCTACCAACTGATTGTCTCTAAGATAGGACCTTACTTTATTTAAATGTTTCCAAGCAGACCATAGCATCATAATAAAGAACAAAAGGCCTAGATATCCGACTTCAGTTAACGTTTCAAACCATGTGGAATGAACACTTCGGCTTCTGTTTCCTCCTGTGTCAATTCCTTCTGGAATGTAAAATGGAGAAAGGTAGTTAAACCCTCTGTAACCATTTCCGTAAGGATAGTCTTTTGTCATTTCCCATGCTGCTTCCCAAAAAACCAAACGTGTGGCCCCAGATTCTTGCTTCTCAGCCTTATCTACTTCGCCCGTGATACCCGTAATACGACTGATAAAGTCGTCATCTGCAATATAAAGCGCCCCACTTAATCCTGCAATAGTGATAAATACAGCCATTTTTTTCTGGTGTTTGCGCTGGAACGAAGAGGTATACATGAAGTACATAAAAAATGCGATGCTGGCGGCAACGGCAAGAAACGCCCCTCGGCTATTAATCAAAACAACAGCATTAGCAATAAACAACCCCGCTATTGCAAACATGCCTTTCATCCAATATTTTTTTGATATCCAATAATAGTATAAAGTGAGAACAAGAGCGGGAGCTATGGCCGCTGCAAGTCCGTTCGCATCAGGGCTATCCACCAGCCCGACACCTTCAACCCTGTTACCGGCGTTACGCCCTATCTGGAAGACATAAAAGCTCACATACCATGCGGAGAAAATGTAACCGTACAGTACATAAGTGAAGTCTTTAGCAGAGCTAATCAACTTGTAAGCAAGGCACATTATCACGATCAGCTTGATAAAGTAGATCATGAACGTGTAATGATACTCGGGCGCGATAGCGTAAAAATAAGCCACACAGTATGTCAGCATTACTAATATGGACCATTTTAAAGGTGGTGCTTTCGAAATTTTGTTTTCTTTAGTAAGTTTGCCGTTCGCTAACACAAGCAGCGCCATAAAGATAACAATGAAAAATGAATAGCTAATATCCGGAACAATATTGCCCCACCATCTTTTTTCAGGATTAAAAAAATATATGGCTTGATAAACAACAAATGCTATTGCAATAGAATGCCTTAATGAAAGTATAACGCCACCTAGTAAAGTGGAGAAAAACATTAAAACGCTAAGCATTTTTAGCGCGCCTTTTGGCAAGAAACTGCTTGATAGCGTGCTTTTTTAATTGGTATTGAATCTGGTACTCACCCACAATGGTTTGGTGGACGTTATAAAGCGCTCTACGCAGCCAGTTGGGCTGTTTCGCAGAGGTTGTAAGTTCATAACCATTTTTAATAAGAAGATCTTTAGTCACGAATTCAATTTCAGATACTTGCCTGTGAGACAGTTCGTCTTTCCATCGTGTGGAAAAGTGCTTGTTGGCGCCTGTGTTTGTATTAATGTTAGACGCATTTAGTTTGAAGTTTGCCTTTTTCTTATGATAGTTGAGAAGGCTGTCTTCAAACTCTATCTCTAAATGTTTGCACACGGTCTCAAGTGTCTCTTCCTGATTGGATACTAGGTCCTCGTACCTGATATATAAGCACTGCTCAGGCGCTAGTTTCATGAACTGTTCCTGTGCAGCTACCTCGTTTTTCCATCTAAGCGCCCCAGTGTAGGCCGTTGTACCTAATCCCCATTTATTGTCGATATAACTGTTTACTACACCGCGAGGGTCTCTCACTATTGTTATAAACTTTGTTGTCTTTAAAAAGGGGACAAGTTCGTCAAGGTGCTCGGTAAGCTGCGGATCTTTAAAGCCCCATAACTTTTTGTTCTCATTTTCTAGCAGCTGCGGTATCGATAAACCATGTCGTAATTCAATTTGCTCATTACACCTAGCGTTAATTTCATTAGTCGATGGCTGTCCGAAAAATATTTTCTCAACACTTATTTCGTTTTGAATAAAAATGGCGCTATGAGCACTAAGCATTCGCGTTAACAACGTTGTGCCGGAGCGCTGAGTTCCTAGCAAGATAATGTTTGGGTAAGGGGAGTAGTCGTTCAAACTTTTTTCCATTGCTTGTTATTTATACTTGCTTATGACTTTAAGTAATTTTTCTTCTGGCCCGTATGGCTTTCTCATTATTATCCAAAGGGTAAAGTGAGAAAAAACATAAACCAAAGCACCAATTATTACGTGTATTAAAAGCTCGGCTAGGGTGAATAACCACTGATTGAAGCTCAATGCTTCCGATACCTCAATACTATTCAGAGCAAACCCCAATACGCATGCCATGATAAATGAGCTTAATACAGGTCGAATGACGAGTCTTATCTGGTGTGCAAACGATACTTCAAATACTTCGTTCATTACAAACCAATTAATAAGAATTACAATTATCCTTCCTATCGCAATTCCAATGAGAATTCCTAGAATTCCAAAATAGATAACACCAAGAATGACCAATAGGGTTTTAGTTAATGCGAAAAAGACATCTCTGCGAAAAATGAGCTTGGTTTTGCCTTTTGCCATTAAGATGGCGCGAGTAGGCCCGTCAATAGTAGAGAACGCGACGGCTGCAGCGAGCACTTGAACAACAATAATGGCATCAGACCATTGCTGACCCAAAAATAACAACACGAATGGCTCAGCCAGTATCGTTAATCCCGTTCCGAGAGGAATGGCAAAGGCTGCGCAATGGCCAATAGAATAATTGTATGCTGATAAAAGGCGTTGGCGTCCGTGCTTCAGTTGAGAGAAGGCTGGAAACAACCCTCTATTGAGAACTCCTGCAAATTCCAAAGTAGGCCTTCTAGCTATCTCATTTCCAATATTGAAATGTCCAAGAGAAGCAGAGCCGAAAAGCTTACCTATCAGCATTTGATCGAGTTTTTCAGTCAGCGTTAAGAGCACTTTGCTGAACGTTAACCAAACTGAAAATGACATCATAGAACGCCACTTAGACAGACTGAACCCCGGGAGGTAGGGGCGTAAAGAGTACGTCATTACAAGTCGAACGATTTGATTTGCTATATTCCCCCATACCATTGCCCAATACGACTGGGTAAGCCAAGCAAGGTAAATAGAGGTTAGTATTCCGACAAGCTGAGCAAAGATGTTCATAAACACTATCTTTTTAACTTGCAGCTCTTTTTCGAGCATAATCAGCGTAGGGTTTTCGAAACCACTGAGTAAAAGTGGAATTGAAAAAGCGAGTGCTAAGTATGTTACTTCGCTTTCACCATAGAATATGCTCATAGGGTAGGCGGAGCCCACAAGCAGTAAAAACATAATCAAACCGCGAATAACATTCAGTGTAAATGCTGTGTTGAAATCTTCGCGGCGCGGTTCATCTATTAGTATCAGAACTTGATTGACAGGTATTTGAAGGGCTTGTTGAAGTGCGACGGCTAAAATACTAGCCATCGCTACTAAACCAAAGTCTTCCGGAGTAAGTAATTTTGCAAGAACAAATATGCTTAGCACAGAAAAAATGGTTACAACTATCCTCATCAACGCTAACAGCGAGATTGTTGTCGTGGTTTTAGAGGACAGCGACTTACTTTTTTGAGACATTCTTTGTTCCATCTGCAGCTACTACTGAGAAGCTTTTCCTACAACTGAGTTCGTTTGATGCACTTTAGATGTCTTTTCAAGAGTTAAAGGTATCAACAACAAAATTAAAACTTACTTCGATCTGCTTTCTGTTACTACGATAAAAGCTTTTGTTTTATTTTCGTGAGCAAACTTTTCTTTTTAGGGTTGAGATAATCGTCAAGCACGAATCTATTTTGCAAAATAGCAGTGTCGTCCCTGTAAGCGAACTCCCTGTAATTAAATTCAGGAGGCAGTACGTATAGCCTTAATTGCGAATGATAAACATGGTACCTAAACGGACCTTGATCGTGCGGGTGTCCAAACCTGTCGCTCAGATAGCTTTCGGACCATTCTCTAATAAGTTGCCGATTGCCTTCGTTATTGCGATACAAGATGATATCGCAATTAAGCTCAGG
>CAYZOE010000148.1:6471-7360 GCA_964479805.1 uncultured Pseudoalteromonas sp.
CCCAGCTCAGTGTTTATTCTGACAGGCGCGTGAGCCAACGCAATATCGAACTTTTCCATCAGCATAGGCAGCGAGCTCACGCTATCTTTCAGTGCGTAAGTATCAGCGCCAAGATACATAATTACGTCTTCTTTTAACTCTAGCATTGCGCGATGCTTGGCCACCATTTGCCCGTTCAGGTGAACTCTATTCTCCATAAAGCTAGGATAAGAAAAATCAGTCACTCTGACCTCGTCAAACTCGCTAATTAAGCTTTTGTCCTTAATCTCTTTGTCTGTGTAGAGGTAATACTTGGCGTTCGGGATGTAGCGCTTAAAACTTGCTGCAGATTTATTCGCTTCAGCGACATACTTAAAGTCACCATGGTGCGAATTAACATAGAGTATTGCCATATCACCGTGGTTCATTTTTATAATCCTCTCTAAATAACTCTATTTTTTCGAGTAAGTATTCAGATTTACTATTTAAAACGCTTTCTTTACCCAAGGTTGGCTTGTTCTTCGATGCTTTGAGAAGCATAGACTTAGCTTTCTGTATGCTAAGTTTTTCTTTCATATTTCTCAAAAAGCTGTCTTTATACTTTTCGTAAATAGGAGGCACGCTAATAGGTGAGTATTCTTCATTGATTGAATAGCACCAATCTTGCCATTTAAAACCTAGAATCTCTTGTCTTGTTACAATAGGAATCCAAGGCACGCGAAGTGCTTCTGCTATGATTGCACCATGCATAGACTCGGTAAGGAGAACTTCCGTTTCCCTGATATTTTGAATGGGCTGGTCAACTGAATATGTAGGATCTAAATAGCCAAATCCCAGTTCGTTACATACTTTCTCCCAGACACCAGGGCATTTCACAACGCTAGAAATCTGCGGCATATAGCTAAACTTA
>CAYZOE010000149.1:0-7163 GCA_964479805.1 uncultured Pseudoalteromonas sp.
TAGCTTCTAGCTTCTAGCTTCTAGCTTCTAGCTTCTAGCTTCTAGCTTCTAGCTACCATCCAGTGTGCGCTCGACTGTTAATTTTCATCCAGAATTTTAGTAAATTGAGTAACGAACATGAAAAAAATATCGTTTTTAATCATGGGCTTGGCTGTTTTTATGCACCAACCTGTGTGGGCTGAGCAAACGCCGCTTAGCCTAAAAACTGTGCTACAACGCACACAAGCAAACCACCCTAGTTTGCAACTTTACAAAGAAAAAGCTGCAATTATCGAAGCGAACCGCTTACAAGCGGGTTTATCACCTAACCCAGAATTAAGCTTCTCGCTCGAAAATGCATTCGGCAGTAACGAAGCAAAAGGTGTCAGTGGTGTAGAAGGCACTTTACTTATTAGCCAACTGTTTGAACGCGGCGATAAAGTGCAGCGTCGCATTGCGATGCAAGATAGCAAACTAGCGCAATTTCAAACCGAATATCAACTCTCGCAACTCGATGTATTTGCTGATGCCACCGCGCAATATTATCGGGTGATGCGCTTACAAAGCTTACTCGCATTAAGACAAACGCAGCGAAACACGGTATCGGACGCGCTTAATACCATTAAACAACGCGCAGCGGCAGGTGCGGTATCGAATGCCGATGTGGCTCGGATGCAGTTTGAATACGGGACGCTACAGCTCGAACAGCAACAGCTTGAAAGTGAATTTACAGCAGCAAAACTGCGTCTCGCCCAATTTTGGTTAGGTGAAACTGATTTCAATACTGTTCAAAAACTACTGCCAACACGCAGCGATCCCAATGGCAATGCTAAAAGCAATCTGAAAACAGAACTGACTTTGCCTAATTTAGCTGACTTACATAACGCCATTGATATGGCACCTGAAATTCAACTTATCTCACAACAAGTGCTAGTCGAACAAGCAACTATGCAATTGGCTTCAGCTAATTCGATAGCAGATATCACCCTTGGTACAGGAGTCAGATTTGATAATGCCAGTAATAGTGCTTCTCTGCTGTTTGAAGCAGTAATGCCTTTGCAACTCAGCAACCCGCAAAAAGGCAATATTAAAGCGGCACGTGCGCAAATCGACTTATTGAGTGAGCAGCAGCAATTAATTCGTCAATCTCTCAAACAACAGATCAGCCAAACCTACAATCAAGCACAAAACCAACAGCGCAGGCTGTTGCAGTTGCAAAGCCAATTGCTTCCTTTGGCAAAAACTTTAATCTCGCAAAGTTTAGACAGTTATCGTCTTGGTCAGATCTCAGTACTGCAACTGTTAGATGCGCAAAAAGAGCGTTTCAATACCGAGCAAACGATCATAAACACGCAAGTTGCACTACTCAATTCACACCTTTTATTACAGCGTTTGATAGGCAACACCTCGCTATCAGCACTGAATAACGCTCATTCCCTGTCACCTCTCTCTAAAGAAACTACAACGTCTTCGCCATGGAGCAACACATTATGAACTCATTAAAACTATCGACTATCGCCTTAATATTCGCTTTCTCAATGCTCGATATGACTCATAGCCCTATGGTTTTTGCTGGCGAAGGGCATGATCACGATGAAAAGCCACCTTATACACAGAAACAACCACATCATGATGAAGAAGAAAATATCGTGGTGCTCACCGAGCAAGCCATTCTAGCCAATGCCATAAAAACCGAACGTGCGAGCACTGGCACAATAAGCCAACACGACACCTTGTTTGGTGTGGTTGCGCCAACCATAGACAACACTTTCACCATCATGGCGCCTTATCAGGGCATTGTTGAAAAAGTATTTGTTGAAATTGGTGATCGAGTGACAAAAAACCAGCCGTTGCTCAAAGTACAAAACCGCCAAACGTTACAAAGCTATATCATCAAAAGCCCTGCCGATGGTGAAGTCACTGAGCGTTTAATTGCGCAGGGACAACTCGCCTTAGATCAAACCTTACTGACCATCATTAATCTTGAGCAAGTGTGGGTTGAGCTGTCAGCATTCCCTGAAAATATCGAAAAGCTCAAAATCGGTCAAAGCGCAGATATTTACGACTTGCATCAACACTTAAACACCTCGGGCAAGGTCTCGTATATCGCCCCGATGATGACAGGCGGACATATCGCTCGGGCAAGAGTGGTGATCGACAACCGTGACGGACACTGGCGACCGGGCATGCATGTGAAAACCGATGTAAAAACGGCAGAGCTTACAAACCAATTAAGAGTGAAACAAACCGCCATTCAAAGCTTAGAAGGAGAAAATGTGGTGTTTGTTAAAACCGCAAACCGCTTCGAGGCACGCCATGTAACACTTGGTGAAGCCAATAGCGATTGGGTGTCGGTCATTGAAGGCTTAAATGCAGGGGAAGAGTATGTCACTGAAAACAGTTACATCTTAAAAGCCGATATTCTAAAAAACGGCGCAAGCCACGCGCACTAAGGAGCAAATATGATTGATTTTATCGTTTCTTTTGCCGTAAAGCGTCGCTGGCTAGTCATGGCTGCCACTTTATTGGTTGCCGCATTTGGTGTGTATAACATGACACGTTTATCGATTGATGCGGTCCCCGACATTACCAACGTTCAAGTGCAGATCAATACCAAAGCCAGTGGTTTCACCCCGTTAGAAACCGAGCAGCGGATCACCTATTTAATAGAAAACGCCATGGCAGGATTACCAAACCTCGAAACAACACGTTCGCTGTCGCGTTATGGTTTATCTCAAGTTACGGTTGTTTTTAACGAAGGCACCGATATTTACTGGGCTAGACAACAAATTGGCGAGCGCCTGCAAAGTATTCGCAGCGAGTTGCCCAGCAACATAGAGCCCAGTATGGGCCCTATCGCCAGTGGTTTAGGTGAAATATTTACCTATATTGTCAGAGCAAAATACAGTGCCAAAAAGCCCGATGGCTCGGCTTATAGCGCAGAAGATCTGCGCACTTTGCAAGACTGGGTTATAAAACCACAACTCCTGAAAGTTAAAGGTATTACAGAGATAAACAGCATTGGCGGCTTTGAAAAGCAATATCAAGTCGCCCCAGAGCCGAGCAAACTACTTGCATATAAACTCACCATCGCCGATGTGGTTAATGCGCTTGAGCAAAATAATGCAAATCGCGGCGCAGGTTATATTGAGCGCAATGGCATGCAGTATTTGGTTCGCTCTCCTGGGCAATTGAAAACCCTGACGGACATTGAACAACTTGTAGTCGCAAAACGTGACGATGCGCCTGTGCGTATTAAAGATATCGGGACGGTTTCTTATGGAAAAGAGCTGCGGACCGGTGCTGCCAGCTATGGCGGTGAAGAAGCAGTACTTGGCACAGCCATGATGTTGATGGGCGAAAACAGTCGAGTGGTTGCCAAAGCCGTAGCCGATAAACTTCAAGCAATTCAACCCAGTTTGCCTAAAGGGGTTATCGTCGAAGCCGTTTATGACCGCACAACCTTAGTTGATAAAACCATTGCCACCATAGAGAAAAACCTATTTGAGGGCGCGGTGTTGGTCATCGTTATTTTGTTTTTGTTACTTGGCAACATCACAGGCGCGTTCATCACCGCATTGGTTATTCCACTGAGTATGTTGTTTGCCATGACTGGCATGGTAAGCAATCGTGTCTCAGGTAACTTAATGAGCTTGGGCGCCATAGATTTTGGTTTGATTGTAGACGGCGCGGTCATAGTCGTTGAGAATGCCCTGCGCCGTTTGGGATTAGCGCAACAGCAACACGGTCGCTTGTTAACCTTACAAGAGCGTTTAGACGTTGTATATCACAGTACCAAAGAGGTCTTTAATCCCGCCGCATTTGGCATGCTGATCATCATGTTGGTGTATTTACCCTTATTTGCTCTAGAAGGCGTCGAGGGCAAAATGTTCCAGCCAATGGCGTTTACTGTAATCGCTGCGTTAATTGGCGCGCTGATCTTTTCTATTATCTTTGTGCCTGCGGCCATTGCCATTTTCGTTAAAGGTAAAATTGAAGAAAAAGAAAACCGAGTTATGCGCTCAGCAAAAGCCATTTACCAGCCGTTACTCGCGTTCTCTTTAAAACACTCTGTTGCGCTAGTCGCCGTGGCATTTACTTTTGTGGGTGTTGTCGCTTGGCAAGCACAAAAACTTGGGGCTGAATTTTTACCTAAACTCGACGAAGGCGATATTGCTATGCATGCGCTTCGGATCACAGGCACTGGGTTAGAGCAATCGGTTGAGATGCAATTAACGCTTGAAAGCACCATTAAAACCCTGCCTGAAGTGGCGCATGTGTTCTCAAAGATTGGCACACCGGATGTCGCCACCGATCCTATGCCGCCGAATGTGGCTGACACCTTTATGATCTTAAAGCCAAAATCTGAATGGCCGAATCCTGATGAAAGTAAAGCCGATGTACTTGCTCGACTCAGAGCTAAAGTCGCAGACATGCCGGGTAATAACTACGAGTTTACTCAGCCCATTGAAATGCGCTTTAACGAATTAATCGCCGGTGTGCGCGCCGATGTGGCACTGCGTATTTATGGCGATGACTTAAGTGTACTTAAACAATATGGTGAAAAGACCACGGCACTATTGAAAAACGTCAAAGGTGCCACCGATGTACGCTTAGAGCAAATGGCTGGCTTACCAACTTTATCGGTTGAACCACAGCGTGATCATTTGGCGCTAATCGGCTTAACGGTCAGTGATATTCAAGACACCCTCGCCGCTGCAGTCGGTGGTGTTGAAACAGGCCTAATTTATGAGGGCGACAAACGCTTTAAACTCTTAGTCAGGCTTGATAAACAATGGTCACAAGATTTAGAGGCCTTAAAATCACTGCCAGTGGCTTTACCTGCAAGTCAAAACCCAGACCTGGCGTTTGTGCCCTTGGGCGAAGTCGCCAATATCAAGTTAACCACAGGGCCGAATCAAATTAACCGTGAAAGCGGCAAACGCAATGTGATTGTCACCGCCAACGTTGATGAGCGAGATTTAGCCAGCTTTATCAGTGAAACAAAAACACTTATGAATAGTGAACTAAATCTTCCTGCAGGTTATTGGCTCGATTACGGGGGGACTTTTGAGCAACTCGAATCAGCCAGTCAGCGACTCAGCATTGTAGTACCTGTGACTTTATTATTGATTTTAGGGCTGCTTTATAGCGCGTTTAATTCAATCAGAGATGCATTGGTGATTTTCAGTGGCGTACCACTGGCGCTAACAGGTGGAGTATTAGCTTTATTGCTCAAAGACATGCCATTCTCAATTTCTGCCGCAGTGGGCTTTATCGCCCTCTCAGGCGTCGCAGTACTTAACGGCGTAGTCATGCTGTCATTTATCAAGCAGCTCAGGGCGCAAGGCTTAAACTTATACCAAGCCATCGAGCAAGGGGCCTTACAAAGGCTGCGCCCAGTCATGATGACCGCCCTAGTCGCCAGTCTCGGCTTTTTACCAATGGCGCTGAATGTCGGCACAGGAGCTGAAGTACAAAGGCCGCTGGCAACAGTCGTAGTCGGCGGCATAATTACCTCAACACTACTGACCTTGGTCTTATTGCCTGCTCTATATAGTTTGATTTATAAAAAACATCGTTAACACGTTTTTGATGACATTAAAGCAGCCTGTATTGAACAAGCTGCTTTTTTTTATTTGAAGTGAAAAGCTTAGATATAAGGCTCGCGCGTTGTAAAATCTGCACCTACACAATAAAACCGTGCAGATCTGTAGGCTTGGGCTTACTCCACGCCATATAGCAATAAGCGCGATGTAAAATCGGTGCCTACAGGCTACAACTGTGAAAATCTGAAGGCTTGGGTTCACCACACGCCGAAACAAAATATATCTGGCTGATTTTTAATGTCGCTTTCGATAAAATAGCGAACTTAACAAATGTTCAATTCCACACAAAACGCGTACTAAAATAAGGCAAAAGCTCATTTCTCACAGAATTCACTTTAACTCAACGCTATTAATCACCTACTCAATTGGCGCGTTTGCTTGCTTTTTATTACACGCTTTCTTTGCGTTCCCTGTGGTTTTAGCTGCAAGCATCCCTGCATTTGTCGCAAGCTTTATTCCAAGCAATGAAAAACTCGCACACCACCCCCATGCAACCTTGTATGCTGGCTGCTTTACCGGTATGTGCTCTATCGAATTAATAGAAAGCTTGTGGGCGTTATCGCTTATTTGCTTAATTGGTACCTTGCTCTATGTATCAAGTATTCGCCTATTCAGTGGTTTTGGCGGACGACTTGGCGGAATTGCGTTTACCTCGGTCGCTATTTTTGTGCTTACTCGACAGGTATTGATGTGATGCTAAATTCAATTATGATTGATTTGTTATTTACCTCTTTATTAGGCGCCATTTCAACCTACCTGTTAGCAAAACGAAACCGCTTTGATGCCATACGCGTGTCGAGCTGCTTATCTATTTTAGCCTATGGTATTTTCTACTTGGTTGGTTTGAATACTGAACTTTATAGTTTGGTATTTTTTGGCAGTACTTTTGTGGGCATGAGTGCCCCTATTCGCTTTGGTCTTGAAAGCATCTGTTTATCTGCGGTTTTATTTACTGTTTTTTTTGAGTATCTCATCCCTCACTTAACAGGATTTGGTGGCGCGCTTGGGATCAGCGCATTCTTGTCAGTATGTATTTCCCACGTCGCTTTTCTACTGTTCGCCAAGATAAAAAGATTTGCCCACTAACCTTCTACATGAATCAAAAAATACAAATATGAACCATAAGGTTACGACCATAACCTGCAAGAACCACTAACCAAAAAACTAATTATATTTTGCATTTAGAACCAATTTACTTTCATATCTAATCATTTATTAAGAATATAAACCAAACCTACATGCACAAGAAAATCACACAAACAAAATACATAAAATACACTTTAAAACAGAACCTTAAAGTCATAACCTAACCATGTCAGAACTCTTAATTCCCTCCTGTATTAAAAAGATCAAAAAACAGCCCACATAATTCGATCTCTAATTATTAGACTAATAAACGAATAAACAAAACAAAGAGGAAATCATGAATACTTCTAAAAGCCTTACAGAGCTTGTCTGTTTCTATGCCATTCTTTCTGTTGGTTATGTTTTCGCTATCTGCTCTGAAATCGTAAACTAGAAACCCTAAGTGGTCTCACTCGAACCGCTAATTATAGTATGGCCAGTTCGCTGGCC
>CAYZOE010000150.1:0-7158 GCA_964479805.1 uncultured Pseudoalteromonas sp.
ATGCTTAGGCACATTGCTTTATTTTTTATTTTTTGTGTTTTAGTTGCTTGTACAAGCCCTCACAACGAATCTATTTCAATAACTCAATCAAACAAAAGTACAGCTGATGATGCCTTTTTAATGGAGCTTCAGAATAACAAAGAAGAATTAAAGCGCTTGGTCTCTATGGAACAAGATCTTAAAATCTTAATAGCTGCATTATCTGAACAAAGTGATTTACAAAGCCTTCCAGCCTCTTTGCGAAGTAAACCAAAAATTGAACAACACAAAACAGATAAAAACCTTTATTCAAAAACTTCAGACACAAAAAAATTGCATGGATATAAGCTTAGTTTACAACCGGTATTCAGTGAAAGCAGTGCTCAAGTGCAACTTAACAAGGTTTATACACATCTACCTAAATTAGATACTCTTTTAACTAGCACAATATTAAAACTAACCCATAGGTCACAAAGTAGATTTGTGCCTACTTTAAAGACTGTAAAAAACAGAGATGATGCAAATAAGCTCTGTGCCTTTATTAATAACATTGGCGTATTGTGCACAGTTGAAGAAAATAGATAATAAACTAAAGTACTACATTTAGAATTATAGCTCTTTTCTGTTATATTGATTCTTCTCAAGAAGCAATTACTACTTTCTTGATGGTTATCAAAGAGTTTAAAGGAAAACGAAAACTCATTAGATTAACAGGGCGCTTATTAGCATTTAATTAAGGACACGGTTATGACAAAAAATTTTATCGCTCTTTCATTAGGGTTATCTCTTTCATTTTTCACTATCTCATCGTTCGCAAGCACACAGACTCAAAATGTTGATGCAAAAGTAACCGTTCAAAACACGTTTAAGCTCGAAGTAAAGCAGACATTAGATTTTGGCACAGTGAGAGCCGTCTCTAAAGCGTCAACCACTGCGGCACTGAGTGTTCCAGCCAATCCTAATTTGCAAATATCAACAACGGCTGCTGGCGGGTCTGATCCGGCTATTATGGATATTTTAGATTCAGCATCGGCGCAGCCAGCCCAACTTACAATTGCTGAAGCTACTAAATACACACCGTTAACGATTGAGTTGCCAGATGTAGGTACAACCCCAGTTGAGCTTGCTACAACGGGACCTGGTACTACTCCTGTTTTTAAGATCACTGCGTTCACGCTTTATGCAACAATAGGCCAAAACGCCAACCAAGACATTGCGATTACAACAAACCAAGGCACAATCACCACAGATGGTTCTGGTAATGCAGAGTTTAACCTAGGTGCGACTCTGACGACTGATGACATAGATGGTGAATATGTTGACGGAGATTACACAGGTACTGTCTCTGTTACCGTAAGTTATTAAATTAGAGTCAGTCATTGATTAAAGGTATATTAATATTTTCTTTAGTGAGCACATCAGCATTTGCAGATGTGCTTGAATCGCTTGATTTTGGCACCATAGTTGTCGCACGAAATGACAGAGTGAGTACCCTTAAACTGCCAACAAACAGCGCAATATCATCAACCAATGACATTCATATTATGGAAAGAGGGCATCCTGCTAGGCTTTTCTTTGAAGCATTACCGGCGAACACTTTAATAAACTTTAGCAGCTCCAGTATAAATGAAGAATTAAGTGATAATTCATCAACATTTATTATTAACCAATTACTTTTCAAGCCAACTGCTCAAACAAACGCTTATGGTGAGATTGAGCTGGTTATCGGCGCAATTTTACAAACCTCCGGAGACGGAGCTGTATATAACGATGGAGAATATCAAGGCTCTGTCAGTATTGAACTCTCATACTAACTTTCTCGATTTTAAGGCTACCACCTTGTTTAGATACCTTTATGTTTTACTTATATTTTTAGGATGCCTCTCTTCTACATTCACTGCGAGTGCAAATATCTTGATTTCGCCCACTAGAGTTGCTTTTGAAGAAAGGCAAAGAGCAGAGCGATTAATTGTGGTGAATAACTCAGATAAAGTGCAGAGCTATCGATTATCTTGGCAAGAAAGAGCTGCTCTGCCAGAGGGGGGGTATAAAAACTTAGAAGGTACGCATGATAAATCACTGAGTTCAATGGTTAGAATGAGCCCGAGTCAAATACGCTTAGCACCAGGCCAAAAACAAATTATTAAACTGTCGGTGAGACGAACGAAAACGCTCGTTTCAGGAGAATACCGCTCTCACTTATTATTGAGTGCCTTAGCTGAAGAGCAGACATCCTCGGCTGCAAAAGGCATTAATATAGATATACAAGTAAATTATTCATTACCAATTATCTTACGAGTCGACAGAGAAACGCCCGTTGTTTCATTAACAGGGCTTGATCTTAAGCGAGCACAAAAGAACGATACACTTAAAATCTCAATGGCGAAGCAAGGTCAATTTAGCAGTTTTGGTAGGGTCGAGGCTTTTTTTTCACCTAGGGGAAAAACTGAAAAGCAGCGGATAGGTATTATAGAAAATTACAGTATCCATTCAGAGCTTGAGCGGGCTTTATTACCAATGACACTCCTTGATGGATATCGTTTATCTGGTGCTGGCAAACTTACGCTTAAGTACTCAGGACAAAAAGAATATCAGGGAGAGGTATTTTTCGAACAGCAAATTGATATTAACTAATCATCATTTCTTTCGTGCGCTTTTATTTGCCTTATCTCAGTATCCTGTTATTGGCTTCTTCTGTTATATCAGTTGAGGCCTCGACTGATGTACGCTCAGTGATCAAGTTGCTGAGCTCTATACAAAATACCTTATCGGATGCAAAGAACACCAAGACAAGCAAACAAATAGATGCCCAATCAGGAGAGCATATCCCTGTCGGTGAAGTGCTGTTTTTATCAGCAAATTTAAACCAAAACTATATTGGCGAGCTAACGGCGATTAAAAACCCGCATGCGTATTATGTTGAGCTAGAGAGCTTTATAGATTTATTTTCTCTGCCAATATCTTATACAAACAATAAAGCTGAAGGCTGGTTTAAAGATCCTGATAATCGTTTTTTACTTGACGCTGAATCATATCAATTAGTCCTTAATAGTGAAAAGCAACAGCTTGGGCAGACCGCACTGTTGTTTGAGGGTGGGTCACTTTATGTTGATATTCGCCAGTTACAAACATGGTTTGATTTTGAATTAAGCACAGACTATGTTCAGCAGTCTTTAACAATCCAAGGTAAAGGCTATTTTCCTGTTGAACAAGCACTAGCCAGACAAGCTCAGCAAATTAACACTATGTCTTCGCAAGGTGGTGCTTTATTTCCAGAGGTTGAAAGCAGTTACCAAGCCTTATCTACTCCTTTATTCGATTTAAATACCCGCTACAGATTTTCTGATATTGATCATTTATTAAGTTATGCACTGACGGGGTCAAACGAATTAGCTTATTTACGGTCGGAATATTTCTTATCTGGAGAGAGCGGAGATCTACTTCAAGACTCAAGGCTTACCTTTAGTCGTCAATCTCCCCAAGGTGCACTGTTTGGCTTGAATGCTAGTGAGATTAAGTTTGGTGATATTCAACCTATTTTATTTGGCGAGCGCGCAATTGGTAGTTTATCGCAAGGGGTTAGCTTAACTAATGCTCCGCTGCTAGCTAAAACGAGCTCAGGGCGTGTGTCAATTAATGGAGTTGCAGACGATGGCTGGGACATAGAGCTGTATCAGAATGGCATTTTGATAGATCAAAAGCTCGATATTCAGGCTGGCGTGTTTTTTTTCGATAACATTGAACTCTTGTTCGGTGAGAATATTTTTGAAATCGTCAAATATGGCGCAGAAGGTCAAATTGAAAAATACACTGAGCGCTATTTCAGTGAGGGTGTCGAAGAGGTAGGGCAAAGCACCTATGCTATTTCAATCAATAGAGATGGCAAGCGTGTTTTAAGTGATACACAAAATGGTTTTGATGTTGGTGAAGTCAGGCTCTCAGGTCGTTTTGAGAATGTTTTCTCAAATCAATTAAGTGCCTATGTCGGGGCTTCAAGATTTACCGAAGAGGCTAAAGCAACTCAGGAATTCGCGTCAGGGTTAAGTTATAAACCTAATGGAAGGATGTTGTTCAATTTGTCACATCAAGGTCGTAACTCTGAAAATTATTTGAGTGAAGCCACAGCTAGGTTGTTAGTATTAGAGCAACGTCTTAGATTCGCATTAAGCAGAGAACGTTTTTCTGAAGTCGCTGTGAATACGCTTAAAGCAACTTTGGCTGGTGATATTTATAAAAAAAAGCGCACACGATTAAACTATTTAACTAGTCTTGAAGTGACAAATACGAATGGAATACGCGCATCTCGGTTGAGTCATGATCTTAACTATCGCTTTTCAAAATACGCTTTGGGCAATCAACTTGACTGGTATTGGCAGGGTACAGATGAGTATGGCTCTGGGAACTTAAACTTTAAAGCTAATTTAAGACGTTCATATGTCAGGTTTAACCTTGGTTATTATATTTACCCAGAGTTGAAAGTAAGTAATTACTCAGCTGACTTTATTCGCAACTTCAATAATACCTTAAGAGGGCAACTCAGGTTTAAGCGTGCCTTTGATTCAGGCCTCGAAAGCACCGAGCTTGGGCTTAACTTCTCTTTTGATGACTTTATTTTAAACACGTCAGCGCAATATGACAGTGATGACGATTGGCAGCTACAACTGTCTACTAGGTTTAGCTTTGGTTATAACCAAATGAATAAACAGTTTTTTGGCTCTAAGCAAAGGCTCTCAGATAAAGGCACCATTATTGTTAGAGTTTTCTTTGATGAAAATGACAATGGCATCTTTGATGACTCAGAAACGCCTTTAGAAAATGTCACAGTAAGAGCCATACAGTCGTATCGAAAAGCAAAAACAGATGAGCGGGGCGTGGCTGTTTTAGCTGGTGTTATGGCAAATCGTCGCACTGATATTGAAGTCGTCGAAACCAGTTTTTCAGATCCTTTCATGTTGCCAGCTAATGAAGGTTATTCACTTACACCCAGGGCTGGGGCAATGGAGTCATTAGATATTCCTGTCGTTTATTCCGGTGAAATTGAAGGTGTTCTATACCATGAGAATGGCAAACCGATTGTGCACACTAAGCTGCAATTAAAAGATAAGCATAAAGCAGTCGTGGCTGAAACGATATCTGAGTTTGATGGCTATTACTTGTTTACAGATCTTAGGCCAGGAGAGTACGACATCTTTGTTGATGAACATAAGTTAGAAACAAAGCAGCTAGGGTATAACACGCAAGCAAAAGTGACATTGTCACCTCGTGGCGATGTTCTTTCTGACGTTAATATTCAGCTCAAAAATTTACAGCGCTATTCAGGTTATGTTGCAGTCGTTGGTCAGTTCAATAATTTAGATATTTTGAAGGCGTACTGGCAGCTTGTGAAAAATAAATGGCGCAACATTCTGGGTGTTTCGCCGTTCTTTATAAAACAAAACGATGGTGCATGGTTGTTGTCTGTTTCATATGATTATGACGATAAAGATAAAATCACCGCACTGTGCGTAGATGCAGTAAGTAAAGGGTTACCTTGTGAGGTTAAATATGTTCAGTTCACACAATAATAAATCACAAATAAAGGCATGCTTCTTACTTTTAGTGTGTGTAATTACGCTTAATGGCTGTGCTTCAATGTCCAAAGAGCAGCAAGTAAGCTCAAACGGTCAAACAGTCACTTTAACTCAGCAGGAGTATTTGCAACTAAAAGAAATGGCTCGACAATGGCAAGAAAACAAGGCTGGCATAGACCGCTTACTCGCCTATGAGCAAACTTTGGGTATGTTAGTGCGTGATTTAAATCGTCTTGTTGCAAATAATGATAAAGCAAACTTCACTTTGGCCGATAACAACCAACACAAGCAAGGCAAAAGCGAAGCGTCATCGCCTAAGCCTAACAGTGCAGCTATTTCGCAAACACCAGTGTCTCGTAAAGACAAAAAAGAAGAGGTCGTTATTTCCCTCTTTAAGGCAGATAAACCGGTTCAAGAACATGCAGTGGCTTCCGCTCAGCCTGCTTTGGATACAGTTGCGACCCAGGAACCGAGCAGTAACTTATCAACTGCAAAATATTCAGTGCAGGTTGCATCGGTAAAAAGCAGAGAAAAAGCAAAACAAGTGTATGAAACATTGAGAGTAAAGCTAGCGAATTCTGACCAAGTAATACAAGAAGTGAGACTTGAGCCTAAACAAATTGGTCAGCAACAATTTTATCGACTCAAATTTGGTGCGTTTGCAACAAAAGAACAAGCGCAAGCAGTCTGTTCGCAATGGCAGAAATATCAAGTGAGTTGTTTTGTTTCACAGTTTGGCGGCCTTAATCAAAGAGATTGGCTGTAGTTTCTTGTGGCGTGATTCTTGCTTTTGCAAAGAAAAGAGTTATGCGGAGTTGTCATGCGCCTGTGTATATTAGCCCTGATCACGTTATTAAGTGGCTGCCAGTTATTAAATGAGATTAAACGAGAAGAAGAACTTGCTAACCCCAAAGGAGTAGAGGGGTCTTTACCTATGGAGGTAAAGGGCATGTCTAGTTTCTCACTTCATCAATACACCAGTAACCTCGCTTCGCAGTTATATCGAGGTGAGGCGGGCAGATTGAGAAATGCCAGCATTGCCGTAATGAGCTTCACTATGGCTACTGAGTTGGGGCAAAAAACTGCCGTTCAACAAAGCAGTGGCCTGAGCCAGCAAATTCAAGAAAGTCTGATAACCCAAATGACGCAATTGGGTTACAGCATGGTTGAGCATAGACTGAGTAATTCAATCACTGTCAGTGAATATCATGAAGATATGCTGACTCGAGATCTCAATAGCCTTCGAACTCGTCAAAACATTGACTACGTGATCCTTGGTACGATCACACGACAAGAGCATGCAAACATGATTAATGCACGCTTGGTTAACGTGCTTAACGGGCAAGTGATATCAGCAGCTTTCACCGAGGTGCCGATTAATGTCATGTGGACAGACGAAAAAGTACAAATGCGCAACGACAAACTATACCGAGCAGAGTATTAATTAGGAGCAGAACATGAAAGCACTGTTAACATTATTATTAGCATTATCTGTTGTGGGCTGCGCTGCAATGCAAGAGAGTTATGAAAGTAATGCGCAAACTATCCATTCGAGCAAAGTAACGCGTAGTATTCAGTCACCTCTCAATACCAATCAGTTTTTCCAAGC
>CAYZOE010000151.1:0-1714 GCA_964479805.1 uncultured Pseudoalteromonas sp.
TACCAACAAGGTTTTCTTGCCTCAAAATAGACCCCCTTAATTAAGCGAATTGGTATTATTTGAAAATTATTCGGAGTATCTGTTGTTTAAAAAGACCATCAAAAAAGGCCCTTTCGGGCCTTGGGAGTATCACAACTCATGAATAATTTGCTTAATTACTGTCATTTTTTAGGATTAACCCTGCGGAACGCGTACTAAGCCTTCCATCAGTACCCGTGCACTGCGACTCATCACGGCTTTTTCAGCTTGCCATTTACCATCAACAAGTTTTGCAGCTGCACCGACTTTTAATGTGCCCGATGGATGACCAAAGGTGACGCTTTCACGCTCAGTGCCACCTGCAGCCAAGTTTACTATGGTGCCAGGAATTGCAGCAGCGGTCGCAATAGCAACAGCCGCTGTGCCCATCATGGCATGGTGAAGCTTGCCCATAGAAAGCGCACGAACACACACATCGATATCCGACTCTGCAATCGCTTTACCACTTGAGGCGGTGTAAGCCTGAGCAGGTGCAGCAAATGCGATTTTCGGCGTATGCTGACGTACTTTTGCTTCTTCGATATCTTTGATCAAACCCATTTTCACCGCACCATGAGCGCGAATGGTTTCAAAGCGCTCAAGCACGGAAGCATCACTGTTAATAGCTTCTTGTAACTCTGTGCCTGTGTAACCCAAATCTTCTGCATTGAAAAATAAGGTTGGAATACCCGCGTTGATCATGGTCACAGGGAAAGTACCAATACCCGGCACTTCAAGACTGTCAATCAAGTTACCTGATGGGAACATATCGCCCTCACCGTCAGCTGGGTCCATAAACTCAACCACGACTTCGGCTGC
This sequence comes from uncultured Pseudoalteromonas sp., assembly GCA_964479805.1. Classification (GTDB taxonomy): domain Bacteria; phylum Pseudomonadota; class Gammaproteobacteria; order Enterobacterales; family Alteromonadaceae; genus Pseudoalteromonas. The sequence goes on from CAYZOE010000151.1 coordinate 838, forward strand.
AGGAAAAGTCACGCCATCTAACTCAAAATCACCGGTTTCTTGCACTTCCCCATTGGCCATAGGAATGTGCGCGATGATGGTTTTTTTGATGTTTGCTTGCCAAATGCGTACAACCGCAATGCCGTTTTCAGGCACACGTTCAGCGTCAACTAAGCCGTTGCTGATTGCAAATGCGCCTACCGCTGCAGTTAAGTTGCCGCAATTTCCGCTCCAATCGATAAAAGGCTTATCAATTGCTACCTGACCAAATAGGTAATCTACATCGTGATCAGGCACATCACTTTTTGCCAGAATCACAGTTTTACTGGTGCTTGACGTTGCACCGCCCATACCATCGGTGTGTTTTGCGTATGGATCTGGGCTGCCAATCACGCGTAGCAATAAATTATCACGCACCTCACCTGCTACTTGTGCCGCTGGGGGGAGATCAGCAAGGTTAAAAAAGACGCCCTTACTGGTGCCGCCACGCATATAAGTTGCTGGTACTTTAATTTGTGGTTTGAAAGCCATTTAAAAATCCTTCAAAAGCGAATGAGAAAGCCTCATTCGCTTATTTATTAATTATTAGCTTCTAAAAAGTCTTGTGCAAAGCGTTGTAATACACCGCCTGCCGCGTAAATTGATACTTCTTCTGCTGTATCAAGACGACATAGCATAGGCACTTCTACACGCTCGCCATTTTGATGATTAATCAATAGGGTTAACCTTGCACCCGGGCTTGGCTCACCAATAACGTCATAGGTTTCAGTACCGTCAAGACCCAGTGTTTTTCGGGTTGTACCGGCTTCAAATTGCAGAGGTAATACACCCATTCCGATTAAGTTTGTACGGTGAATACGCTCAAAGCCTTCTGCTGCAATCACTTCAACACCGGCTA
>CAYZOE010000151.1:1814-7114 GCA_964479805.1 uncultured Pseudoalteromonas sp.
TTTGTACGGTGAATACGCTCAAAGCCTTCTGCTGCAATCACTTCAACACCGGCTAAACGCACACCTTTGGCCGCCCAGTCACGAGATGACCCCTGACCATAGTCCGCACCTGCAACAATGATTAGCGGCTGCTTGCGTTCCATGTAGGTTTCGATGGCTTCCCACATACGCGTTACTTTGCCCTCTGGCTCAATACGTGCCAGTGAACCTTGTTTTACCTCACCGTTTTCGTCTAACACCATTTCGTTAAACAATTTCGGGTTCGCAAAGGTTGCACGCTGCGCGGTTAGGTGGTCACCACGGTGGGTTGCATATGAGTTAAAGTCTTCTTCTGGCAGACCCATCTTAGCCAAATACTCACCTGCTGCACTGCTTGCTAAGATCGCATTTGAAGGTGATAAATGGTCGGTCGTGATGTTGTCGCCTAGTACAGCAAGTGGACGCATGCCTTTCATGGTGCGCTCAGCAGCTAGTGCGCCTTCCCAATATGGTGGGCGGCGAATGTAGGTACTCATTTCACGCCAGTCATAAAGCGGATCGTTCTTCTCGCCATAATCGACGTTTAAGTCAAACATCGGCTCGTATACTTGACGGAACTGCTCTGGTTTCACGCTTTTTGCGATAACAGCGTCGATCTCTTCATCGGTTGGCCACAAGTCTTTCAGGGTAACTGGATTACCGTCTTGGTCATGACCAAGAACATCTTTTTCGATGTCAAAGCGAATGGTTCCGGCAATCGCATACGCCACAACCAAAGGTGGAGACGCTAAGAAGGCTTGCTTTGCATAAGGGTGAATACGACCATCAAAGTTACGGTTACCAGACAATACCGCTGTAGAATATAAATCGCGGTCAATAATCTCTTGTTGAATTTTCGGGTCTAACGCACCACTCATACCGTTACAAGTCGTACAAGCAAATGCCACAACACCAAAACCAAGTTGCTCTAATTCTGGTAATAACTCGGCATCTTCAAGATACATTTTTACTGTTTTTGAACCCGGTGCCAGTGATGATTTAACCCAAGGCTTACGAGTTAACCCTTTCGCGTTGGCATTACGTGCGAGTAGACCAGCGGCGATCACGTTGCGAGGGTTAGAAGTATTAGTACAGCTGGTGATTGCTGCGATGATCACCGCGCCATCTGGCATTTTGCCTTCTTCGTTTTCAACTGTGCCAGCAATACCCGCTTGTGCAAGTTCTGCAGTAGATACACGGCGATGTGGGTTAGAAGGGCCTGCGATGTTACGGCCAACCGTTGATAAATCAAAAGTTAAAACGCGCTCGTATTCTGCAGTTTCCAAACTGTCGGCCCAAAGACCTGTTTCTTTTGCGTAGTTTTCAACAAGCTGAACTTGCTCGTCGTCACGACCTGTGATTTTTAAGTAATCGATGGTGTGCTGGTCGATATAAAACATCGCCGCTGTTGCACCATACTCAGGCGTCATATTTGAGATGGTTGCACGGTCGCCAAGTGTTAAGCTTGCAGCACCTTCACCATAAAACTCTAAGTAAGCGCCAACTACTTTTTTAGCTCTTAAGAATTCTGTGATTGCTAAAACAATATCAGTTGCGGTAATGCCCGGTTGTGCTTTGCCTGTCAGTTCAACACCAACAATATCTGGTAGGCGCATATAAGAAGCACGACCTAGCATGACGCTTTCGGCTTCAAGGCCACCAACACCCACTGCAATAACACCCAGTGCGTCAACGTGTGGCGTATGACTATCAGTACCAACCAATGTATCAGGAAATGCTACACCGTCACGGGCATGGATAACTGGCGACATTTTCTCTAGGTTGATTTGGTGCATGATGCCGTTACCTGGTTGGATAACGTCAACGTTTTTAAATGCTGTTTTTGTCCAGTTAATAAAATGGAAGCGGTCGTCGTTGCGACGGTCTTCAATGGCACGGTTTTTCTCGAATGCATCTTTTTCAAAACCAGCGTGCTCAACCGCAAGCGAGTGATCAACAATAAGCTGAGTCGGAACCACTGGGTTTACTTTAGACGGATCGCCACCTTTTGCAGCAATCGCATCACGTAAGCCAGCCAGGTCAACAAGAGCGGTTTGGCCCAAAATATCGTGACACACAACACGTGCAGGGAACCAAGGAAAATCTAAGTCGCGTTTGCGGTCAATTAACTGCGATAAGCTAGCATCTAGCTTATCAGGCTCACAACGGCGAACTAGATTTTCTGCAAGTACACGCGATGTGTAAGGAAGTGTGGCATATGCGCCAGGTTTAATAGCATCAACGGCTTCACGGGTATCGTAATAAGCAAGTTGAGAATTAGGTAAGATTTTACGGTATTTGGTGTTCATAATTCTATCTTCGGTGACGGGGTAGAAAAGGCTCAAATCGATTCAATTGAAAGTGTGGCCCTTTAATAAAGTTAAAGCGCCACACTTTATAAATGCGATTTAAATTAACGCTCTGAAATTGGCGTTACAGGACGTAGCTCTTCACCTGTATATTCCGCTGAAGGGCGAATAATACGGTTGTCAGCACGTTGTTCCATCACGTGTGCAGCCCAGCCCGTTAGACGAGACATTACGAAGATAGGCGTGAATAGCTTAGTCGGAATACCCATGAAGTTATAAGCTGATGCATGGAAGAAGTCAGCGTTACAGAAAAGCTTCTTCTCGCGCCACATTACCTCTTCACAACGTACTGATACAGGGTAAAGTACGTCGTCACCTACATCTGCCGCTAGCTTTTCAGACCAGCCTTTGATGATTTCGTTACGAGGATCTGATTCTGAATAAATCGCGTGACCGAAGCCCATGATTTTTTCTTTACGCTCAAGTTTACCCATCATTTCAGCTTCTGCATGATCTGGTGAAGTAAAGCCTTCGATCAGTTCCATCGCTGCTTCGTTAGCACCACCGTGTAGTGGACCACGAAGTGAACCAATCGCACCCGTTACACATGAGTGCATGTCAGAAAGCGTTGATGCACAAACGCGCGCTGTGAACGTTGATGCATTAAACTCATGCTCTGCATATAGAATTAAAGACACATGCATCACTTGCTCATGTAATTCTTTGGCTTTTTCGCCGTGCAACATTGTCAGGAAGTGACCACCGATTGAATCATCTTCTGTTTCAACGTCAACACGCACGCCATCATGGCTAAAGCGGTACCAATAACAAATGATACTTGGGAAAACCGCTAGCATACGATCTGTTACTTGGTCTTGCTCATCAAATGTTGCTTCACCTTCAAGGTTACCTAGCATTGAACAACCCGTACGTAACACATCCATAGGATGTGCGTCTGCTGGAATACGCTCTAGTACATCTTTAAGTGCTTGTGGCAGTCCACGCATTGCACGAAGTTTATCTTTATAAGCATCTAGCTCGGTTTGAGTTGGTAGGTGACCTTTTAAAATAAGGTATGCCACTTCTTCAAACTGACATTTTTCTGCTAAATCTTTTACGTCGTAGCCACGGTAAGTTAGGCCAGAACCTGATTTGCCTACTGTTGATAATGCTGTTTTACCCGCTACCTGTCCACGTAGGCCGGCACCGCTTAGTACTTTTGCCATGATGTTGTCTCCTGAAATTTTTCCTGCGAATGGTTAATTTTTTTGGGCGAACCTCATTGTGCTCACCTCAGAATTACTGCTATTACTTATTTTTGCCTTCTGCGAACAACGCATCAAGCTTCTGCTCGTAGTCGTGATAGCCAAGGTAATCATAAAGATCCATACGAGTTTGCATGGTATCTATGACAGCTTTTTGATCGCCGTTTTGTAAAATACTTTGATAAACCAGTTCAGCTGCTTTGTTCATTGCACGGAAAGCACTTAACGGGTAAAGCACCATATCTACGCCCCACTCACCAAGTTCTTCTTTATTCCAAAGCTCTGTTTTACCAAATTCTGTGATGTTCGCTAAAATTGGCACGTCTAGCGCTTCGCTAAATGCACGGTAATGCTCTTCAGTTTGAACGGCTTCTGCAAAAATGCCATCAGCACCCGCTGCAACATAGGCTTTTGCACGTTCAATCGCAGCCTCTAGGCCTTCTTGTGCGAATGAGTCAGTACGCGCCATGATGAAGAAATCAGGATCAATACGTGCATCGACTGCCGCTTTAATACGGTCAACCATTTCTTCTGTTGATACGATTTCTTTGTTTGGACGGTGGCCACAACGTTTTTGTGCAACTTGGTCTTCCATATGCACAGCTGCAGCACCAGCTTTTTCCATATCACGTACTGTTTTTGCGATATTGAACGCACCGCCCCAACCTGTGTCGATATCAACCATTAAAGGTAAGTCACATGCTGAAGTAATACGCTGCACATCAGCAATTACGTCGTTTAAAGAAGTCATACCTAAGTCAGGAAGACCATAAGAGGCATTTGCAACACCGCCACCTGATAAATAAATTGCTTGGTGGCCGATTTTCTTCGCCATCATTGCGCTGTAGGCATTAATTGTTCCCACGATCTGCAATGGTTGATTGGCTTTTAATGCATCGCGGAATTTTTTACCCGCACTGGTATATCCTATTGTCATCTTGATGATCTCTCTGGTTATCCTAAAAATGAGTGTAAAAAGCTCACTGGTTTAGTTTGGCTTCTATATTATTTTTTGAATACATAATGTGTCTGCGCATCAGCATTTCGGCCAATTCAGGGTCGCGATTGCTGATGGCTTGCACAATATGCTTATGCTCGTCAAAGGCGGTACTTACGCGAGGACCTGCCATGCCTAACTGCACGCGATACATACGCACTAGGTGATATAGGCCATTAACCAGCATATTAATTAAATGATTATTTTTGCTGCCGAGAATAATGCGGTAATGAAAATCTAAATCGCCCGCTTCTTGATAATAGCGCTCAGTAGTTTTGATATTTTCTGATTGGCTATTTAGGAGCATTTTCAGCTCTGCCACTTCGTCATCAGACATATTAGTTGCAGCAAGACGCGCCGCCATGCCTTCTAGTGACTCACGCACTTGGTAAAGTTCAATTAATCCCTCAGGGCTTAGTGCCACCACACGTGCACCCACATTTGGCTTGCGCTCAACCAAATTACAGCTTTCTAGACGGTTAATTGCTTCTCGGACTACTGCACGGCTCACTTCATATTTTGTCGACAACTCAGTTTCACTGAGTTTTGCTGATGCTGGGATTTCACCTTCTACAATCTCTTTCCTTAAGCGAAAAAACGCTTTATCTGAGGCTGTTACAGCATTTTCATGAAAAATCGACATAGTAAATCTTAAAGCCGTGTTTAGTAAGTTGTAGACAATATAGTAGCGGTTTACGTGCACGTCAACCT
>CAYZOE010000152.1:0-3029 GCA_964479805.1 uncultured Pseudoalteromonas sp.
TGATTTGTATAGGCGTTTCAATTTTTTGTATTCTTCGTAAGTTGTACGCATTTGGGATGGTATTCCTTTCGTTTTGATTTAATTGTAAAAATAGCACCTCGGAAAAACAAACTCTGTAATTCTTATTCTGTAAGCGTTTGCGCGTTTATTTTTCCCGAAAGTTCTAACTTGTCCGCTTCTGCTATCATCTTTTCAATCTGCTCCTTAGTCTCTTTGACCAGCACTATTGTAATATCTCCATATTCGCTCTCATAATTCAACTTGACTATGGTTTTTGCGTTAGTGTATCGCTTGTATCGTTTTGGGGTTCCAGTGCTATAGGCTGAAAAGTGTAAAGATTTTCTGTAGAGTTGGCTGAAACGCCTTTATTTATAAGAATCGTAGCAGACATTAAGAAAATTGTCATGTATAATCTCTACAAGATTTCAAAGTATAATAAAACCTACCTTAAATTATACTCCTGCTGACAAAGCTTGAAGTAACGAAACATAAGGGTTTTAAGATATAAATATCTGGTTAAATTAAACAAAATATAATTTAGCTAATTCCACGAGATAAGTTAGACTAAAGTTTTTTCTTTACGGTTTTCGGCCTATGTCGCTGGAACCCCATCTTCTGAATATGGCTTACAAGTGAACCGTTTTTCTCTGAATCATTGACAAAGGAAAAAAGCACATTGCACCAATCGGCAAAGATATTCTGCGCTGTCTCGCTAAAAGTAAAAACGCGCGGCTTTCCGTCATCATCGAAAAAATTAAATGATTGAAAAGTCTTAGAAATAGATCTATAGAATTCCAAAGCATCATTATCTGGCTTGAAATCTGTGTATTTACTTTTCCCAAGCTTAGGATATATCGCAAGCTGAAAACGCTGCAATAAGCCATCGTCTCGCGTTCCTTTGACCGTTGACCTTATCACTGGCATTAACGCAGACGGCTGCGCCCCTCCTATCATGCTTAACGTGCAATTTTCAATCGTCACCGTTCCCCTGCTGATACGATCAAAAGAAAAAGTGCCGTTTCCGTTGTAACATTCAAGCAAAAAGCTCCTTGCTTCGCTTTGATCTTCGCGGCTTAGCTGCGACAAAAAATTACCCAATTCATCACGGTAATACAGTAAGCCTTTGGGGTTTTCCTGTAAAATTTCGCCAAGTTTTGCCACTGTAACATCATTAACAAGCAAACGCCTTGGCTTTGGTTCTTGCGGCTCCGCCTCTGTTATATCTTGCAAGTGTTGCTGTGCTTGCTCTTCCCTTCCGTCAGATATAGCCTTTTGTGCATCTTTTGAAGCGTTATTTTTCTTGATATGCCAAAGCTCTTTCTCAATGTTGTAATTTTTTAAGTTTTCCGAATGTGCTTTCGAGAGTCCTCGCTCAATCTCAGTAATTGGCATGATCGCCTGCCTTAATGCGGGTGATTTTCTAGCACTAGGCGGCGCTATAATCATTCCCCAAAGGGTTGGATAAATTAACCAGTTATCATTTACTTTGGGCTTGATTACGGCTTGGTTTCCCAACAATGCCGCTAAAGAACACAAAACAGAAACCGCAATAAAATCTGGCGGACATTGTAGCCGCTTTGAAACGTCTTTGATGAATGGCTGTAGCTCATCTGGGAGCATATCATAGTCAAATGGCATAACTTCTTTTTTACCATCGGGCAAAGGCTTTCTGCTGTCTGCTTTTGCTTGATTTTTAAGCGATACAATATTATCATTTGCCTTGCTTTGATCTCTCAGCATAGCTTCTCCTTTATGCTTTTTACCTTGGCGTTTTCTTCCTCCCTACCTTTTCCCCTTTTCTTGCCAAGGTAAAAATCGTTCCAATCTGTGCCGCTATCTCCCGCTTCAAAATAAGGTATTAAAACATGCCCACAAACAGCTTGAGCCGCTTCTATTGCTTTATCTTTGCCTATATTGATCTTTAGGTGATGATCATTATCGCCTGCGATTATAATGGTTTTTGTGGGGTATCTTTGGCGAATACTCAGCGCAACGCTTTTAATATTCCCTGAATCAAAGGCACAATACAAAGAATCATCTGGCAACCTATCAGCCAAGGTTGCAGCAGTAGCGTAACCTTCTGCGATGAGAATATCGCTTTTTTCTTGCGGCTCTCTCAGGCAATGAAAGCCACCTTGTTTTTTCCCGCCCTTAAAGAAGCGTTTTGAGCCGTCTGCTGCGATTATTTGCAACGATTGAATAGAAAAGCTGCTTGTTTTGTTAAATGAGCAAATAGGCACCACCACGGCATCATGCAAGCCCGCAAATTCAGACAGCCAACGCAAGCCATAGTTACTAACTTCTTTGCGCTGTAAATATGGGTGATTATTTTTAACTTGTTGAGCATTACAAAAAATGATCTTGCAATGCTCCGCGGCTATCTTGTGATTTGCTTCAATTTTCCGCTTAAGGTTTTCTACCATTTCAGTCGTTGAAGTATGCGCTTCTATCTTTTCGGCTGTCGTCATGTTTTCTTGTCTGTCATGCCAAACGTATTTAGCATCAGTTACCCAATCCCCAAAGATGACTGATTGATCACTGACTTGAATCGCCCAAGCTGAACGATTATTTTTATCTTTGTTAGGGGCAGGGAATCTCGTCATTTTTCCTACTGTAATATGGCTTGGCGGATTTTTGTAGCCCAAGCTTCGCATATAGCTATCAAGGTTTTGATTGATCATTATGACACCTCGTCACGCTTTGCGATTCTTTGTTGTAGCCATTCTTCAACTTCTGATTTGAGCCAAGCACAGCTGCGCTCTGTAATTTTGAACGACTTGGGAAACTCTCCCAACGCCATTAATTTGTAAACGTTTGACCTCCGTAAAGCTGTTATTTTCATTACTTCTGGTAACCTTAAAGCTTGATCAGTTATGTTCATTTTTACACCTTATTTTTTTTCATATTAACAAACGCTAGGGCACGCCAACCTTACGGAATGAATGCTTAGCGATTCTTGGAAAAATTACGGTAAATGAAATGCTGAAAATGTCTATTCAATAGTTTTGGCAGAACAAGCCAAAGTTTTG
>CAYZOE010000152.1:3129-7000 GCA_964479805.1 uncultured Pseudoalteromonas sp.
TGGCGAAAGTTTTTTTAGGTTATTGCTTTTTTGCTTTTTGCTCTGGCTGTTGTTACTGCATCAAACCTTTTGCTTTTAGCTGTTTTTAGTACTGGATTAATGGGGCTCCATAAAGATTCATGAAATGCTGAAAATGTCTATTCAATAGTTTTGGCAGAACAAGCCAAAGTTTTGGCGAAAGTGTTTTCTTTGACACTATAGCCCTTTATCTATATGGCTTTGAGTTTTGGCGAAAGTTTTTTTAGGTTATTGCTTTTTTGCTTTTTGCTCTGGCTGTTGTTATTCCGCACGCCTTGTTAATTTTAGCTTTAACCCCTCTTTGTTCTTCTCTGGTGTTATTTGGCATAGCAGTTTTTGCTAGCCAATTTTCTATTTGTCCTTGTTGTGTTTTACTTCCATGTTTTTTAAAAATTTCAGACTGTTTAAATTTTTCTATGATTTCATTTTCTGGGTCAACTAAAGGCATTAATTTCTCGGCATCTTCGGCACTTATGAAAATATCACTAGCATTGACTTTCACCCTGTCCGCCCGCCTTAAAAGACTCCCATCGACTTGGTAAATATAGACGCTATTGCCCCCATTCGTTATTACATCTATTTCTATATTTGGATAGCGTGGGTCTGTCCATGAAATCGAATAATCACAGGCCACCAAATAAATCTCACCAATAGGTAAAATATTTTGCTCTATATAGTCTTTGCTGCTGTGATCAAGTACGAGCAAACTCCCACAAAAAAGATTATCTTTAGAAAATACTAAGTTTCTAGGCGGTTCAAAATAGGCGGCTATATCGCCATGATTAATTGCATCAAAAATACAACGCAAGCATTTTGCTGCTTCGTAATCAAAGCCCTTTTTAATTAATTTTTCAGCAAGTCCAGTTAACGAATAACGGTAAATTCTAAGCATTCAACTAACCGCTTTGTGATCTGCTAGATTGGTGACGTTGTCGCCAAGCTTTAAGTTGTCTAAATAGTCCGCCCAAACCTGCATCATGCGGGCGCGTTCTTCGATATATTCTGCTTGATTGTAAATTGCTTTGACTTTGTTTGTTTGGGTGTGTGCTAGTTGTAGCTCTATCATATCGCTATGCAATCCGCACATGCTCGCCATTTCATAAAGTCGCGTACTTGCCATATGTCTAAACCCATGCGTGTCGTGCTTAGGTTTTCCGCCATCTTTGCCAGTATGCCCTAGGCTGCGCAAAGCTAGCCTCAGTGCATTTGTACTAATGGGGGCGCTTGGCTTCTTCGGGCTTTTAAAGACGTATTGCCCATTGCCTGTTACTTCCTTTAGCTCTTTCATAATTGCTAATGCTTTTTTCGATAGCGGCACCACATGCGCTTTACGCATTTTCATACGCTCAGGTTTTATTTCTAACTGGTTTTTTTCTTCGCTAAATTCTTCCCATTCAAGAGCTGCTAATTCGCTTGGGCGCAACATCACATAAGGGGCAAGTTTTAGCGCCATAACTGTAGTATAAAAACCATGGTAATTATCAATATCACGCAAAAGCTGAGCTATATCCTCTGGCTTTGTTACTGCATCAAACCTTTTGCTTTTAGCTGTTTTTAGTACTGGATTAATTCCGCAAACTGGGTTAATTTCGCAAAGTCCATCAGCTATTGCATAGGCAAATATTTGGTTTAGGTGACTCTTTACTTTGTCGCGCTGCTTCAAGTGCCCTTTTGCCTCAAAAGTTTTCAAAAATCTAACAATTTCTGGCGCTGTGATCTTATCAATGTCACGTTTGCCGAATATCGGCAAAATATGTTTTTTGAAACTGCCAATAGTGCCGCTATAGTGACGACTTGAAACCTCTGTTTTTTTGATATCAAGCCATTTGGCGGCTACGCCCCCTAGCGTGTTATCATCTTTGTTTTTCTGTCGATCTTTGTAAGCCTTTGGATTAATACCGCTTGCAATCAGCGTGCGATATTCCTCCGCGATTGCTCTGGCTTGTTTTAACGTGACGACTGGATAGACACCAAAGCCTAACCAATTAGGCTTGCTGTTAAAAGTGTAACGGAATTCCCAAACTCTGCTACCGTTAGGCTTAATAGCAATATATAAGCCTTTGCCATCTAGCTCTCTATGTAGCTTGTCGAGTGGTTTAAAAGCTTTGATGCGTGTGTCCGTCAATTTCATAAAACCACCAAAATCTATGGCAAATAATTGTCATCTAGCAATTGATCTAATGTGTATGGCAATGCCTCTGGGAATATTAATTCTTCTAAGTCGGTTTCTTTGATTGCCTTGTTTAATGCTCTTGTATATGTCTTTGGCAAGGTGTCGTTTATTTTTGACTTTAAGCTTGGGTTATCTTCGAGCAAGTCGCTTAGCTCTTCTCTTTGCTCCTTTATTGTCAATCGCCAACTTTTGCCTTGTCTGTCTGGTTGATACTGCCATTTAAGCAAGTGTGCAATAAGTACAGCTAATCTGTTTTTAAGTTCTGACTTCTCTCTCGCTCCCATGCTCTCTACTTCCTCGCGTAAATGATCAATATCAATCTGATTAAATGCTTTGTTTTTTAATGCCTCCGCTGTCTCAACAGTCCAAGCGTAAAAATCGCGCTCATATAGTGACGTTTGCATAGCCATTTTTTGACCTCCATTACATTGGTTTGGTTACTTTGCTTTGATCTCAAATATTGTATTGGACGCTACGGGATATTACAAGACGCTAGTTCGTATTTTATGCAAAAATACGAACTAAACGATACAGCCATTGATTTATATAGGTTTTTAAACCAGTAAATATTTACACTATACGTTTTACTATACGTTTTGCGCAATGTGACTCAATTTTGTATATAGCGGGTTTATTCTTTGTGTACTTTTTGCATGTCAATTTTACATTATTTGTAATTAAAGATTTTCCTATATGATAGGCTCAACTTTACCTCTCAGCGAACGATCTTTTTTCCTCTTCCATAAGCAAAATACCTTTAAGCGTAAGTTGTTTTTCGATCGGTGAAATATCTCTTTGAAGCTTAGATGTAGCTAAATGCTCAGTTTGTCAAACTGGGAAGCGTGCCTTTCAATACTTTTCAAGGGTGGGTACTGCGTACTATCTTAATTTAAAGCGTTATAAACAATGAGATAACAAACACAATGATCATTTAAATTAACTAAATTACCATTCCCCTGAAGAACGCCTATACAATTATTGATTCTTGCAACAAAGTTGTCATATCCAATATTCATATTTGCTATTTTCTCTTGTGCATTAGGTACTGTTAACATTAATGCCATTTGTAAGTGATTGATTGCGTTAAGCGCTTGATTATTAGGTGATATTCTACCAATATTGTGATTGTTGTGTCTGCAACTGTATCTGTTAGTGTAATTTGGTTCTATATCTATTTGGCAAATGTTGTTATTAGGGTGATTAATCAGTTGAAGCCAAGTTCTTGAATTGACTTCATTCAAAAACAATAAAGGAAAAGCAAAACATAGTAAGATTTTATTATTAATCATATTTAAAAGCCTTAACATAATAATCAATTATAGCCCAAGGCTGAATTGTTCATTTTATTATATGTTTTAATATCAGTTACAAAAAAAAGAAACAGAAATATCTTATCGTTATCAGGTTTAATATTGATCATATAAGCATTCTTATCACTAAAATAAATATAGCTTTCATACTCTATTTCACTTTTATTAGATAAATGATTTTTCACATTTTCAAGTATTGAATCCCTCTCAGAAATACTGATATTGAATTTATCGTCACCCCACTCAATTATATTATTTTGCGAATATTGACTATGATGACTAAAATTTTGATGCTGATGATTAGATGTTTGTGAGTACATACAAAACCCAACCAAAGGCACCAAACACATTATTCCAGCAAGTAACTTAC
>CAYZOE010000153.1:0-6700 GCA_964479805.1 uncultured Pseudoalteromonas sp.
CTCCTGTTTAATTGAATCAAATTACTCTTACAACTTACTGAAAGCCTTAATTTTTAAGTACAGCTTTCTTTTTGTCTAAAAAGCGAACAGGACTTAAAAGATGTAAATTTTTTTAGTTTTGCTCAATAAAAACCCGCTTATTTATACAGTGGTTCTTTCTATCCTCATGAAATATAGCACTTTTTTTAAAGTTGTTTTTTATTTGCTGTGCTACTTGAGTTCATGCCTTTGGATAAATACAGTTATATGAACACAGTTATCCACAGAATCTGTGGAGAAAGTGAGTTTTATACAGTATTTTTGTGGATTTAATTTATTAAAATTAAATGTTGTTCAAGTTTTAGGTTAACCTGTGGATAAGATGGTAGAAAGCTGGAATTATATTTGCTGTAGGCATTAACTTATGGAACAATCAAAAAATATCGACTTAATAAATGAGGCACTAAGGTGATTGATGCCGAAGGATTTCGTGCCAATGTCGGAATTGTGATCTGTAATAATCAAGGTCAGGTTTTTTGGGCACGACGCTATGGACAACATTCATGGCAGTTTCCACAAGGTGGAGTAGACGACGGTGAAACCCCAGAGCAAACCATGTACCGAGAGTTATATGAAGAAGTTGGGTTAAAGCCAGAAGATGTTGAGATTGTTGCTAGTTCTAAACATTGGTTAAGATACAAACTGCCAAAGCGCTTGATCCGAAAAGATTCAAGCCCAGTGTGTATTGGTCAAAAACAAAAATGGTTTTTACTGAAACTCCGTTGTAAAGATGAAGATGTAGACTTATTACATACGCACCATCCCGAGTTTGATGATTGGCGTTGGGTGAGTTATTGGTATCCGGTTCGTCAAGTGGTGTCTTTTAAGCGTGATGTATATCGCCGTGTGATGAAAGAGTTTGCGCCATTTGCGATGCCTTTTAATCGAAAAGAGCATACACCTAAAGAGCAAAATCATTGGCGACATCGCCGTTAAATTAAGGAGAAGATTGTGCTTGCGACATTACGAGCCATTGTTGAAGCGGTGGCGCAACAGCCCACATTAACTGAAGCACTAAATCGTTTTGTCGCCATGGTCAAAGAAGCACTCGCAACAGAGTGCTGCTCTATTTATTTTGCTGATTACAGCCAAGATAATTTCATTTTGATGGCCAGTGATGGGCTCAATCCAAAGGCAATCGGAAATTTTAGAATTGGCTTTACAGAGGGTCTTGTCGGTTTAGTTGCACAACGTGAAGAGCCTATCAACATTGCCCACGCGAAGTCACACCCCAGATTCAAATTATCTCCTGAAGTCCATGAAGAAGGCTATAATGCATTTTTATCGGTACCACTCGTTCACCAAAGAAAAGTCATTGGCGTTATTGTTGTTCAGCAAAAGCAAGCACGTTCATTTAATAATGACGAAGAATCTTTTCTAATAACTTTATCTGCTCAATTGGCATCTCAACTTGCTAACACCGAAGCAAAATCCATTTTGTCTGTTGAAACAACATCTAAAAAAACTTCTGTGTTAAAAGGGGTGTCGGGCTCTCCTGGTATTACTTTAGGGCGTGGATTCGTTGTTATTCCAAAGCTTGACTTTGAGAGCATAGATATGCAAAAAAGCGACAACGTGGAACAACAGAAAAAACTATTTGCACAAGCGGTGTCTGCAACTAGACAAGACTTTCACATTATGGCCTCAACATTCAGTGACTCTATGCCGAAAGAAGCCGTCGCGGTCTTTGAAGTGTATCAACAGTTATTAGATGCACGCAGCTTAGGCAAACAAGTAGAAGCTCAGCTTGAGCAAGGCTGGAATGCAAAAAGCGCATTAAAAAGTGTCATTGAAAGTTTGGTTAGCCAGTTTAATGCTATGTCCGATCCTTATATAAAAGAGCGGGCAATAGACGTAAAAGAGATAGGGTTACGAGTTCTACATCACCTTATGAGTACAGAGCAAGCCGTAAAGTCTTACCCAAAAGATACTATTTTAATTACGCATACGTTAACACCTACTATGTTGGCTGAAGTGCCAAAAGAACGCTTAAAAGGGGTGATCAGTGTAAATGGCTCTGCAAACTCGCATGCCTCCATACTTACCAGAGCAATGGGTATTCCAGCTGTTTGGGGTATTGAAGATATTCCGCTATTACAGTTTGAAAACAAAGACATCATCCTAGATGCTTATGCGGGCCGTGTGTATATCTCGCCAACGCCAGCACTTAAAAAAGAGTATAAACAGCTTCATCTCCAAGAAAGTAAACTACACGATAAGTTTGAAGCTGAGCATCATTTAGAGGCTATAACGCTAGATGGTGAGCATATTAGCTTATTAGTGAATGCAGGTTTGGATCTATCGACTGAGCAAGAAATAGCAAAATACTGTGATGGTGTTGGTCTATACAGGACTGAAGCATGGTTTATGCAAAAAGGGCAGTTTCCGACGCAGGCTGAGCAAGAGCATTGGTATAGAGCTGTATTGACCCGCTATCACCCAGAAAACGTGGTAATGCGAACACTCGACATCGGCGGCGATAAAGTACTAGACTATTTCAATTTTACTGAAGAAAACCCATTTCTGGGTTGGCGCGGTATCAGGATTTCTTTGGATCACCCTGAACTTTTGTTAGATCAGCTCAAAGCCATGTTAAAGGCCAACACAGGCTTAGGTAACTTAAAAATTATGCTACCTATGGTTAGTCATACCGAAGAAGTAGATCAAGCGCTTAAATTACTCGAGCAAGCTTACTTTGAATTGCAAGAAGAGTGGGCGGATCAATTCATACAAATCGAAAAACCAGAAATCGGTGTCATGCTTGAAGTGCCTTCTAGCATTTATTTACTTCCTGAGTGGGCTGAAAAAGTCGACTTTTGCTCGGTCGGTAGTAATGATTTAACCCAATACTTACTTGCGGTTGATAGAAATAATGCCCAAGTAGCCGATCTCTTCGACCCATTTCACCCAAGTGTGTTACGTGTGCTCAACCAAGTTGCCTCACAATGTCAAAATCTAGAACTGCCCTTTAGCTTATGTGGTGAGTTAGGCGGTGAACCCGAAGGGGCTATTTTATTGATAGCAATGGGTTATCGCCGTCTAAGCATGAACATTTCGACAATGAGCAAGGTGAAGTGGGTACTCAGGCGTTTAAAAGTCGCTGACATGGAAGCGCTTTTGAGAGAGTGTTTAAAGCAGTCGACGACAAAACAAGTTCACCGTTTACTTAAGAGCTTCATGATTGAGAATGACTTTAGTGAATTGCTTTACCAATCTAAGCACTAACTGTTTGTTAAGGTTGATTTCAGGTGTTTAATCAATTTCAAATCGGGTAAAATGGCGCGCGAATTATAATAAGAGAATGCGTTCATGAATGACTTGTTACTGCTTGTCTTTTACTGTGCCATTTTGGGCAGTGGTGTAGGCTTTTTAGCAGGACTATTAGGGATTGGTGGTGGTTTAATCATCGTACCTGTATTAAGCGCTATTTTGTTGCATTTTGATGTGCTCCCAACGGAGCAAGTGGTGATTGCAGCGATTGCTACTTCTTTGGCTTCTATTCTATTTACGTCGACGTCTTCTGCTTTAGCTCATCATAAAAATGGTAATGTACCTTGGCAAGTCGCACCTTGGATCATGTCAGGTGTGGCATTAGGGGCTTTAGTAAGTGGCTTTATGGCCTCGCTTCTTCCAGAAGCGGCGGTGAGGATTATTTTCTCTGTATGTGTCGTTTTAATTGCTTTAAAAATGATCTACAGCAGTAGAAAAACAGCGACCCCGCCTTCGAGAAATTTACCAAATGGCCCTGTTTTAACATTTCTTACCAGTATCACTGGTGGCCTTTCTGCGATGATTGGTATTGGAGGAGGGGCGTTACTTGTTCCGTTGTTAACGTTTTTCTCAATGGACATGAAAAAAGCCATCGGCTGTGCATCAGCTTGTGGTATCGTAATTGCCTTATTTGGGTCACTGGGTTATGTCAGTGCAGGTAGTAAGCATTTTGAATTGACACAAGGCTTTGCTGGGTTTGTTTATTTGCCAGCTCTACTAGGCATTGTATCAACCTCTTGGTTTATGGCGCCGATAGGCGCAAAGTCGACGCAATATTTACCTGTTTCAACAATAAAAAAAATCTTTGCAGCGCTGCTCATGGTTATCGCTGCCAACATGATTGTTAATTAAGGAAAGGTTATGGAGTTTCCACAAATTGATCCCGTCATTTTTTCGATTGGGCCTCTAAGTGTTCGTTGGTACGGACTCATGTATTTAATCGGCTTTGCTTTTGCAATGTGGTTTGGTAAGCGTCTAGCAGCAAAACCAAACTCGGGTTGGAAAACAGAAGAAGTTGATGATTTATTATTCTACGGCATGATAGGCGTTATATTAGGTGGTCGAGTCGGTTATGTACTTTTCTATCAATTCTCCTATTTATTAGAAAACCCACTTTACCTTTTCAAAATTTGGGAAGGAGGTATGTCGTTCCATGGTGGTGCATTAGGAGTGATCACCGCGATTTTCATCTTCGCTTGGCGCACTAAACGGTCACCTTTTACTGTCGGTGATTTTGCTGTACCACTTGTTCCAGTTGGCCTTTTAGCGGGCCGTATAGGTAACTTTATCAATGGTGAATTATGGGGTCGTACAACAGACGTGCCTTGGGCGATGGTATTCCCAACTGGCGGCCCATTACCACGCCATCCATCGCAATTATACGAAGCTTTCTTTGAAGGCCTAGTGTTATTTATTATGCTAATTATGTTTGCTAAAAAGCCACGTCCTACGGGTAGTGTCGCTGGCTTATTCTTATTCGGTTACGGCTTCTTTAGGTTCTGTATCGAATATTTCCGCGAACCGGATGCCCATATTGGTTTATATGGTGGCCTGATTTCACAAGGTCAAATTCTATCGATGCCAATGATCATTGCTGGCCTTGGTATTATGATTTGGGCATATAAAACCCAACCCGTTGCACAAAAGTAAGAGTTATAAAACGCTATGAAACAATATTTAGAATTGATGCGTCATGTCAAAGAGAATGGCACTAAAAAAGAAGATAGAACAGGCACAGGCACAATCAGTGTTTTTGGCTATCAGATGCGTTTTAATCTTCAAGAAGGCTTTCCTTTAGTAACCACTAAAAAGTGTCACTTGCGTTCAATTATTCATGAGTTACTTTGGTTTTTGAATGGTGAAACAAATATCAAATACTTAAAAGACAACGGCGTAAGTATTTGGGATGGTTGGGCAACACAAGAAGGCGAGCTCGGTCCTGTGTATGGTGCGCAATGGCGTTCATGGACTGGCCCAAATGGTGAAGTAGTCGACCAGATTAAAGAGCTGATAGAGCAAATTAAAACAAACCCAGATTCGCGTCGTTTAATAGTAAGTGCTTGGAACCCGGCGTTACTGCCTGATACTCAGTACTCACCAAGTGAAAATGCGGCTATGGGTAAGCAAGCACTACCGCCATGCCATACGCTATTCCAATTTTATGTATTAGACGGCAAGCTGTCTTGCCAGCTTTATCAACGCAGTGCTGATATTTTCTTAGGTGTGCCATTTAATATCGCAAGCTATGCGCTGTTAACTATGATGATTGCCCAGGTATGTGACTTAGAAGTTGGTGACTTTATCCACACTTTCGGTGATGCTCACTTATACCTTAATCATTTAGAGCAGGTAGATGAGCAACTAAGCCGTAAGCCTTTCTCTAAACCGACAATGAAGATTAACTCGGAAGTGAAAGATATTTTTGACTTCAAGTTTGATGACTTCGAGCTTGTTGACTACCAAGCTCATCCGCATATCAAAGCACCAGTTGCTATCTAAAAGAATAAAGCTAGGGTTACAATACCCTAGCTTTATTTTTAAAACCTTTAAAAATCTCAAAGTCAAATATAAAAACTTCCTATTTATAAAATTAAAATAAATATTTTTATTATTATCTTTAAAAAATATTTTCAATAAATTGCAATAATGATTGCGGCTAATTAATTTGAATTTTTCTTTATTAAATTTTTGTAAATATTATTTTGATTTCCATTTTTCTTTATCTTAGATTTCTTATTCTTCTTTTTAAATGCCAACTTGTAAATATTTCATGGTATTTAAAATCCCCATTTATTTCAAAGGTATGGAGCTAGTTTTTACGCTTTTTATGTTTTTTTTAAAGTTTTATTTAAATCTTAGTTTGACGTTTTTATTACATGGTCCTACCTTTTAATTATTCAAAAATTGATTTTTCAAATTGTTGATTTATTCTCATTTTTATAGTTATTTATTACTTTCGTTAAAAGTGAGTTTTTTATAGATGGATTTTCTTTGCTCGTTATATTTTTGCGAGCCTAGAAGAAGGGAGGCATGTTTTAGTCAGATTAGAATGAAACTAAAACTAGCCAAATTAAACGCTATTAAATAAGGATAGCACTTAACTGTTCCGAGTCTGCCAGAAAACTCGGATATACGGAGTATATACTATGCGCGAATTAAATATGAAAGAAGTTAAACAAGTAAGTGGTGGAGACGCACTAGAAGGTTTTAACTGGGGAGCTGCTTTAGGGACCGTTGGTGGTGCAGTAATGACTGGATCATCAATTGGGGCAACTCGAGGCGGCATCATAGGGGGAGCTTTGGGTTTTTCTTTTGGTTTAGGCTGGGGTATTGGTTCGGCAATATATAAACAAATAATTAGGTAAATTTAAAAGTGGGCTGCTTTAATAAG
>CAYZOE010000154.1:0-6662 GCA_964479805.1 uncultured Pseudoalteromonas sp.
CATAATACTCAATTTGATCGATTAGTCTTAAAGCTTGACGGTGAGTTTAATGACAATTGGAGTTGGTCAGGTAAAGTATTAGGCTCACAGAGTCGATATAGTCAAACATATGTAAACGTGGTTAACAAAGAGCACTTAAAGTTAGGTGTTGGTCCAGAAAATATTTGTGCTCAAATTGAAGGGTGTGTTCAGATAAACCCTTTAGCTGAAGCAGGTCAGATGCCTGATGAACAATGGAATTACATGTTAACCGATGTTCAAATGAAAGGCCGCTCTCGTACTCATACATTTGCATTTGATGTAACAGGTGATCTATTTGAGCTGGATGCAGGCGCTGTTGCAGTGGCTGTTGGTGTTGAATATAGAAAAGAAAGCTTTTCTAAAGATCCTGATGGCTTAATTTCAGACTTTCAGACAATTGGTGGCGCAAACTTACAAGCTACTGCTGGTGATAGAACTTCAAAAGAGATTTTTGCTGAAGCATTTGTACCCGTAGTTGATAAATTAAATATGACTTTTGCACTTCGTTACTCTGATTTCAATGATTTTGGAACAGATGTAAATCCTAAAGTCGGTATTGAATTCGATCCTATTGAGTCTTTGAAATTAAGAGCAACATATTCAACGGGTTTCAGAGCCCCTTCACTTCAAGAGTTGTATCAAGGTGCATCTGAGTCTTTCGACTTTTTGTCTGACCCATGTGCGGCTGAAGACGCTGGTAATACAGCTAGTACAGCAGGTTGTAGTGTGCAATCTGACCCTGCTTTATTCCAATTCCTTACTATCACCACGGGTAACTCGGTACAGTTAAGTGCTGAAGAGTCAGAAAGCTTTACTGCAGGTGTAGTTTGGAGTCCAGATTCTCTTGAAGGTTTAAACCTTCGTTTAGACTACTTTAATATTACTCAAGAAAATGCAATAGACAATCCTAAGCAGTACTTTATAGACAAAAACGCTGAAGGAGACCCTTTATTAGGGAACCGAGTGGTTAGGGATGCTAATGGTAACATCTCTCAGGTAGACGTTACATACGTTAACTTGGCTGAGCGAGAGGTAGTAGGTGTTGATCTAGGTGCTGATTATGGCTTTGAGTCTAGTTATGGTTTTTGGAAAATAGGAACAGAGTTATCTTGGTATGATAAATTTAATGACCAAGCCCACCCTGAAGCTGAAGTTATTAATCGCTCAGGTACTTATGATAACTCTTCAAATGCTGGCTTGATCCCAGAATATAAAATGTCTTACTTTGTAAATTGGAGTTTTGAAGATTGGAGCCTTGAATTAAGAGGTCAATGGTTAGATGAGGTTAAAGATAAAGGTAATGATGATGAGACTATAGACTCATATTCTAGATTAGACCTTAATTCTGTCTATCAATATAGTGACAACCTTTCTTTCTCATTTGGTATTGATAACTTAACTGATGAAGAGCCACCAGTAGTGGGCAGTGAGCCATCAGGTATTGAGGGAGCAAGCTATGATCTTACAGGTAGAGCATATAGTTTTAAATTAAAATACGAGTTTTAATCGTTGTTTTTATGTCAGCGCCCAATTTGGGCGCTTTTTTGTGTTTTACCAATTTTTTATCATTATGAGGGATTAAAATTGATGCTATCATCTTCATCGAAAGTTTCTTATTTAGAATAATTGACTAGCAAAATTTTCGTATTATCTTCATAGATGTAAATGCATCAGCGATGGCCTGCTGAGCTAACGTTACTAGTAACGAGTTTTCGCCTCAAAACTGTTCACTTCATTAAGATGATTGGTATTAACAAACTAGTCTTTACTCACTGTTATTTTGTTATATATATTGCCGATTCAGTTATAAAAATATCAAGAACATTAGCTATGAAACCTAAACTCTTGTTGTACCCAAATATTCAGGTAGAAAATGTCTTTGCAAAAGAAACTGAAATCTTAGCTCAGTTGCAAAAAGGCGAGTTAAATGAAGCTTTGATTTTGTGGCAACCAGAACGACCAACATTGGTTTTGCCGTCTGGTAATAAATGGCAAAGCTCAGAAGAACTACTTCAACAGCTCATGCAAATGGGCTGGCAGTTATTTAGTCGTAAAACAGGTGGAGCACCTGTACCGCAAGTACCTGGTGTGATTAACGTCTCTCATATGTATGTTTGGGATGAGCAAACGCCTTATTCGATACCAAAAGCCTATCAAGATTTTTGCGATAAGTTGTCAGCTTTTTTTAAGCTTTATGACATCAATGTAGATGTACATGCAACGCCAAACTCCTACTGTGATGGAGATTATAATTTAAATATTGAAGGCAAAAAGGTCGTGGGTACGGCTCAACGTGTTGTGTTAAAGCAAGGTGGAGGTAAGGTGGTATTAGCGCAAGCCTGTATTTTGATTGATGTAGAAATAGAGGCAATTATTTCACCCGTCAATTTATGCTATACACATCACCACCAAGAAGAAAGAGTCAGCGCACAAGTGCATACTTGCTTAGTAGAGAAAGTGTCTCATGAAGGTAGCGTGGAGTCTTATTTTCAGAATCTTATCAAGGTATTTTCTTAGTTTGATTTATCACAGAGTTGTTATTCAAAGTGTTGCCTGAAAGAAATATCATTAAAGTGCATATATATGCACACACCTTTGTTTTCAATGCTTTGAAGATCTATGTGTCCATCAAGGCGTTGTGTAACTAGGTTGTATACAATACTTAATCCTAAACCTGTGCCACCTTCACCCCTTTTAGTGGTTACAAAGGGTTCAAATACTTTACCAAGCAACTCCTCTTTGATACCTACTCCGTCATCGCTGAATCTAAAATGTAATGAACCACTCACAAACTTACACGAGATATCAATATTTAAAGATTTACTAGGCACTTTCGCATGACGCAGGCTATTGACAAGAAAAATAGTAAAAATCTGACTAAATGCGCCAAGATAACTCGTTAATATCATGCCTTTTGGTATATCTAATTGAACGGTGGCGTTATGTTTTTCTATTTCATGCCTGAGACTAGAAAGTAGGTTGTGTAAAAATTCGCTGACATCAAACTCTACAAGCTCGTCATATTCTTGATGCGATGCAACTTTTTTAAAGCTAGCGATCAGATCTGCAGAACGGTTTAGGTTGCTTTCTATAAGTACAAGAGAGTCATCAAACTCTTGTAACAAGGTTTGAAGGTTCGATTTGGTAATTTTACCGTGTTTGAAGTTATGTTTTAAACATTCAACTTTTTCTCTCAAAAATGATTCACTGGTAATTGCTACTCCCAGGGGTGTATTAAGTTCATGAGCAAACCCTTTCACCAATCCGCCCAAACTTGCCATTTTGGCATCTTCTACAAGTCTTTTCTGAGCAAGTGAGAGCCTTTCGAGTAGAGTCTCAAAATGCTTGAGTAGAGCATCTAAATCATCGCTAAAATGAGCAAGTTCATCATTGCCTTTTAATTCTAAACGTTTACTGAAGTCTTCGGTTTTGGCTAATTTTCTTACAAATGATGTAATTTCTAATAAGGAGAATGTAATACGACGATTAATTAAAAAAGAGGTTGAAAGACTGAGCAAAGTAGTGCTTAAGATTAATAAGAAAGTGACTTTTAAGTATTTTTTTGCAGCCTCAGTTTGCGCTTGTTTAATATGCATTGATAAGGATTTAAAACGATCTTTTAATAGAGTATTCAACTGCATATTTTTACCTTTAAGTCCCTGCTTTGCATGTTGACCTTGGACCTCTAGGTGGTAGATGTATTGTGTAAACCCTTGATTGTATTCATTGAGTTTAGTAAGAAGGTGATGTTTATCTTTTGAATATTTTTTTGCAACAAAACTTTGTGCTTGTTTTATCAAAGCTGCATGATTTTCAAGGTATTTCGAATCCCAGCGCAACAAATAATCTTTCTCGCGTCTTCTTATTTCTAAAATCAAAACTTCGAGTTCTAAATCATTTAATAAGTTACTTTCTGCTTGCAGACTATGAACAGCTTGCCTAAAAAAAGCTCTTAGCCCTCTATCCTCATTAAACCCGATCCGCCTTTGTAATTTAATTTGTTCTTGAAGGTTATTTTCAAACTCTAAGACACCAGTTTGTATCTGTTCAAGTAAAAGAATAGCGTCGCTATCTTGTTCTAATCTTTGTTTAATAGAAACTCTCTCAAGGGAGTAAGTTGAGCGAACATCTTTTAATGAGTCTGAAATGTCTTGAGAGCGATAAAGTGTGAACTCAGATTGAAGGTTTAGAAAATCGTTAAAAGCATATTTATAGTTCATTAATTGTTGGTTGGTTTTGTTTGCATACTTGAACTGTTGATATAAAAACAAGCCACCAGCAAGTGCGACCAACAAACTAATGATGATACTTGCTTGAGAAATTGCAAACCCTGTTTTTATCTTCATAGCACCTTTAATTTGTCACTGACAGTTAAGATAAGCCAATATCGCTTAGTTTAAATATAGAGCATTCATCTAATTCTGTGAAAATCATGAGAGATGTAGCTCAAAACTGTCATTTGCATATAAATAACAACAATACGCTCATTAATTAAAAATGCCAAATTTTGCTTAAGGAAATCTAAAGTGGCTGAATTTATTGAAAAAAAAGCTAAGAAAAATATTTTAGAAAAATAATAAGATTCAATTCAGGCTTCTTACTATTGTTTTCACAACAATAAAATGGTGAAAACGGAGCACACAATGGTTAAGAAAATCCTTTCAATATGCGTATTATTAAGTTGCACAAAGGCATACGCTGCTAGTCAATCTGTAAGTTATTTTGAGCCACCAACAGCCAGTATTCCTGCTGGTAGCTTTATGGCAAAAAATCATGCAGGTGAAGGCCGATATAAAGTGGATATGCAGCCATTTCAAATGGCAAAATATGAGCTGACGGTTTCTGAGTTTAGAAAGTTTGTTGAAGATACAGGTTACAAAGCACCAACAAACTGTATGCATGAAATTGGTCCAGGTTGGTTTGGTGCAGGTGAAAGAGATGGTTCGTGGGATAACAACTTCTTTAACCTGTCTGAATACCACCCAGTTGTTTGTATCAGTATAAAGGGGGCTGAAGATTATGCAAAATGGCTTTCTGAAAAGACAGGGAAACGGTATAGGCTAATGTCAGAAGCTCAGTGGCTGTATGTAATGCGCACAGGTGGTTATGACGAGTATATTTCTGAAAACGGAAAAAAGCGCAATCAAGTATGTGAAATTGCAAATTTAGCAGATCAACATGCAAAAGCGATGACAGGAAAAATTTATCAAGCGCCTTATACATCAGTCTATACCATTGAGGATTGTAATGATAAAGAGATCCTCTCTTCTACGGTAGGCCTATATCAGGCTGATAAATATGGGGTACATGATTTGCTGGGTAATATCCAAGAGGTAGTTGCTGATTGTTATGTAGATGGTAAACAACCTTTTCCTCAAGGTGGTGGACCTGTTACACAAGAAAATTGTACTTCACGCATTGCCAAAGGTAGTAGCTGGCATTGGGAAGTTCCTGATTTAGATGGCAGAGGTGAAATGGCTGATGATTTTATCGCAGCCATTGAAGGGTTTCGTTTGGTGATCGACACAAATGGTACAGTTTTGCCTGCTCAAGCCGGTAGCAGAGCATTTGTTGCTGGTTTAGCTAAAGCGCAAAAACAAGCCAAAATAGTACATGCTCAAATAGCTGATTATCCTAGTAAAGTGGCTAAACTTGCATTAAAAGATAAGGGTACTGAGGTTACGCTAACTTGGCTGCATGACAAGGATATGGCAGGTACAACATATAAAGTTATTCGCCAAGATTTAATTTCGAATGAAGAGCAAGTCATTGCACAAG
Organism: uncultured Pseudoalteromonas sp.; assembly: GCA_964479805.1. Classification (GTDB taxonomy): domain Bacteria; phylum Pseudomonadota; class Gammaproteobacteria; order Enterobacterales; family Alteromonadaceae; genus Pseudoalteromonas. The sequence continues at coordinate 5,800 of CAYZOE010000154.1, forward strand.
GTTTAACCGAGCTTAAGTTTGTAGATACAAAACCAAGTAAGCACAAAGCAAGGTATAAAGTAACCGCGCAGATTGGTGAACGAGAAGGGCTGGCTTCAAATACTGTTGATTCAAACACGATATTTACCCATGCGCTTCCAACGCGTATTCAAGCTGAGGCATTCAGTGAGGGGACGAATGTTGCTGTGCGCAACTCTTCGCAAGAGCCTAAGCATGACCTAGTATTTGCGAATATGCGTAATACCAGTGCTGATTATCAAATCAAAGTGAGTAAAGCGGGCAAATACACTTTACAACCTAGGGTGTTTCATAGTGGTGAAAAACAGTCATTTGCTGTCATGCTGAATGACGAGCTATTAAAAGAAATTACGACAACGGGCGAGAATGGTTGGCAAACCGCTAAAGCAGTTCCAGTCACTTTACCTAAAGGAACGCACACCTTAACGATTAAGCCAATTGGTGAACGTACTCGCTTATCAATTAATTGGTTGGATGTTAAAAAGCTATAGCCCTAAAAGAGGAACGAGAAAGCATGATTGAAATCGGTCCTGATTATCGTACACTAAAGCGATTCAGGACCGAGAGCATTGCTACTCGAATAAGTTAGAATACAAAGCAAAGGTTGCGAGTAGTATGATCCAGTTTTTAGATTTCCAGTTTGATGAAGTACAAACGATTTTGTTTAAAGACGCGCAAGTTATTTCATTAAATAGCACGCAATCTAAGCTACTCGCATTATTTATCTCAAAGCCTGAAAAGATTTTTAGTAAAGACGATATTTTGACGGAAGTGTGGCAAGGCAAAGTCGTATCAGAGCAGGTTGTTTTTCAAAACATCAGTCAATTGCGCACCATAATTGGTGA
>CAYZOE010000155.1:0-6654 GCA_964479805.1 uncultured Pseudoalteromonas sp.
TTTCAAATAATAGCAATTCGCTTAATTAAGAGGTCTATTTTGAGGTAAGAAAACCTTGTTGGTAGCACCGCTCACGCGTCCTGCTAACGCTGAGGCACCTACATCCATGTAGGCAAGGCAAAAATTTCGTTATTTAGTTGTTCTAAATGAGAAATCTTTAATGCAGCTATCATCAGGTTTAATCCCTCAAAATGATTAAGTGTTATTGCGGATTGGTATCATACGTAGGCGGCAAGCGAAGTCTCTTCTTAGCATAGTGTGTTATTTGATGAATTAGCTGAGCACAGCCAATACCCGTATGACTTGAAAAATGATAGTAAAAGGAATGAGAAATGACAGAAGCAATTACTACTCTCGCACTCACTACCGCACTTTTACTGGGCTCGCCCGGGCCTGCACCGCTCGCCCTAGCAGGTGTCGGTGCCAGTTTTGGTTTTAAGCAAGGTTTAGGGTTTCTTGCTGGTATTTTACTCGGCTTATTGGTGGTAATTAGCTTGGTAGCATTAGGGTTAGGTAGCTTGTTTGAGCAATTCCCGATGGTCAAACTAATCTGCCAAGGTATTGCAACCGCTTACTTAATTTACGTGGCTTACAAGATCGTGATTAATACCAACGGTATAGAGCAAAGAGCAGGTGCAGCGCCAAGCTTTAAAGATGGCTTTATATTAAATTTAATCAACCCCAAAGCCTATGCCGCGTTTTTAGCAATTTTTTCGAATTTTATGATACCCGCAACATCACCTGTTTACAGCGCTATGATAACGGTTATGGTGTGCTTTATTGTCGCCGTTATCGTTGATGGATTATGGATGGCAATTGGCAGTAAACTCAGGCCTTTTTTTGCAAAACCCAAGCAAGCAAAGTGGCTAAGAATAAGTTTTGCAAGTTTACTACTATTTAGTGTTATGTTTTCGAATTTCTTCTAAGACTTGCAAGCTGAAAAATGGAATAAGTTTCACTCTAGGTTCGTTATCAAAGAAAAGTCTCAAGTTTGCTTAATTAGTTCTTGCTGAGTTTCATTAATAAAAAGATGTACTATGCAAACAGAATTGAGAATCAGCAGCAAATGAAACCGTTCTCAACGAAGACTAGCCACATCTACCAATTTATTGTGATCTAGTGTGAGTAAATCAGTTATAGCCAAAGAGGCTTTACGTTATTCATTGCCGACTTTAGAGTGAACAAATTAATTTAATAGGTACACCTTGATAAAGAGAACAGGATGAAATTTTATCAAGTTTGTGATTTTTTTGTTTTTTATTGGTTGCCGGAATGTAAAGTGTAATTCTAAATTATTATGTTTAGGATTAAAAATTAAGGATGAAAAGGACATTAAAGTTTGTAATTCCTATGGTGGCTGCGTTTTCTACGCAAGCAATTGAACCTCTTTCTCAACAAACCGATAACGAATTAGCAGCAGCAAATCATTATAGTGCGTATGTATTTGGTGATTTTAGCGCTGGCAGCGGCAATACCAATGGCGCGCTTGGTGTAGGAGGAAACCTTTCTATTGGAGGTTATAGTGTCGCCACAGACAGTAAAACGCTTACATCAGGCTATGGACTAGTTGTAGAAGGCAGAGGCCACTTTAGTAGTGGTCGTTTATACGGCGGTAAAGTACGTGTGCAAGGTGAGGTTGATTTCTCTTATGCGGTTTTGGAGGGGTTGCCCAGCGGGACCGAAATAGAAAGCCAACCATTAGCCAGTTCAATTTCACAAACGAAAGCGTACTATCAAGATGTTTCAAAGCAATTAAGCGAAGCGCCTAGTAATGGCTCAACAGAGTTTAAATGGGGCGGTTTGTATTTTAAGGGCGATTGTAGCAGCCTCAATCAAGTCTTTAATGTAGATGGAGCGCAACTTGGACGTGCTCATACATTTGATGTGTCATGTATTCCGGAAAATGCCAATGTGATATTTAACATCACAGGTGACAGTTTGGTATTTCAAAACAAGAGCTTATCGACACTGTTCCCACATCGTGAAAACACCATTTTTAATTTTCACCAAGCAAACTTTATTCGCACAGCTGGGATCAGTATTGAGGGAGTTGTTTTAGCCCCTAATGCAGATATTGAAGCACCACATGGAGATGCCCAAGCAACGGTGATAGCACAAAGCTGGACTGGCTCAATGCATTTGGGCAGTGTGCGTTTTAAAGGTGATTTAAGTGACTTAGTGTCATTTAACGAGGCGCCGGTGATTGTTTCTGAGCCCCCATTGCAAATTGTTTGGCCAGATGATTACAGCTATGCAGTTGTTGCTGAAGATTTAGATCAAGACCCAATATCTTATGAGCTTCTCAGCGCCCCTGAAAAAGCCACTATTAATCAGTGGACTGGTTTAATATCTTGGTCTGCGAGTGAAGTTGAACCGGGGCAGTATGCGTTTTTTGTTAAGGCGTCGGATGATGAAGGCGCGTTTGATACGCAAAATTTTGTAGTGACAGTGAATGCGCCTGATAACTATGCACCTGAAATTATCTCTACTCCTGTGTTTAATGCAGAGATATATACCCAGTATCAATATTTAGTTGAAGCAATTGATCGTGATAACGATAAGTTGACATTTAGCTTAGAGCAAGCACCAAACAGTATGATTATTGACCCAGTTAGTGGCGTAATTGATTGGCCAGTAGGTGCAGACCAAACAGGCCAACAGCTGGTGGTGGTGACGGTTACAGATGGTAAAATAAGCGATAAACAAAGCTTTAACATTGCAGTGAGTGCCCCGAATAATGAAGCGCCCACAATCACCTCAACCCCTGTATTAGAAACCGTTGTAAGTGAATACTATCAATACCCGGTGACAGCCACAGATCCAAATTCGGATCCTTTGAGCTTTTCTTTAATTGAGGCACCAGTGGGAATGCAAATCAATGCTCAAACAGGACTGATTGACTTTGTATCAGACACTGCTCAGCTTGGCACCCATACGGTCACTGTAAAAGTAACTGACGCGCCTGGGTTAAGCGATACGCAAAGCTTTCAATTATCAGTCGTAGAGCAAGGCAATCTAGCGCCTGTCATTACTTCTCCTGCAGTTAATTTAGTAGATGAACAGCAAGCATATCAATACCAAGTCGTGGCAACAGACGACCGAGATATGGTTTTAAATTATAGTTTGACACATGCACCTCAAGGGATGGTGATTGACCCCGCTTCGGGCCTAATAACGTGGCAAGCTGTAGACCTTGCCCCACAAGGACGCATGTTAGAAAATAATTATTGCAGAATTGTACAAGACTCCACCACACGAGTAAGTGGTGCTGCAGATGTTTACTTGGTAGTTGATGAGTCAGGTTCAATGAGTGGTGAGCACCGCTGGATGAATGACTTAGTGCCCGCCTTAGAGTCGGGCCTACAAAGCGCAGGTGTGGGTAATGAGTTGAGCAATTTATATGGCTTAGTTGGCTACGAGCGCAACCCAGATTATAAGCGTTTTCAAGATCAATTAATGGTTGGCGCAGCAGATTTTACTCAACTTTCAAACCAATTACGTTTATATGGTGGCACAGAAGATGGTTATCACGCCATGATGAGCACCTTAATCGACTATCCGTTGCGTGATAAAACTGCGCATAACTTAATTTTAGTAACCGATGAAGACCGTGACGTAACGCGTTCTATTAGTGCTGAGATGATGTTTAATGGCTTATTCGAGCGCAATGTGATTTTGAACTCAGTGGTTAATGCCACTTTCCGCTGTGGTGATGGCACGTCTGCAATTGGCATGACCGCAGATGGACTGGGCTTTGTGGCTGATGGAAAAGGGGGTTATTACACGTGCAATGGCACTACGGCAGTGAGAGGGTCGGGCCGAACCATTACCGACTATGTTAATTTGGCAATCTCGACAGGCGGTGCAGCATGGGATCTAAACTTTTTAAGATCAGGTGGTTTACGTGCGCAATCCTTCTCAAAGGCTTTGGTTGATATTAAGGTACAAGAAATCATCGACCAACTGCCACCTATTTTACAAGCAGACTTACAGTTAAATACGCTGAGCTTGAAAGCAACTGAAAATGGCCAAGTAACGGTTAATGTTGAACTACGAAATCGCGGACTTGAAGCGAGTTTAGCTGATTTAAACGTGGCATTTTACAGTGATGGTCGTTTATTAGGGCAACAACCAATCGATGCATTAACGCCAAGCGAAATACGTACTGTGAGTTTAGCGGGTGTTAATGCACAGGCGCTTGGTGAGCATATTTCGGCCTTTGTCGTCACTGCAAGCGACGAATGTATCAGTGATAACAATATGATAAAGGCTGTGGTTGTCCAAGTTAAAGTTGCCGACTCTGTTGGTGCAAGCGATGCTCAGTGGTTGACAGTCAATGTCACAGATATTAATGAAGCGCCAGTACTCGCGCCTGTAAAAGCTGTTACTTTAGAAGTGGGTGAAGCGTATAGCTATGCACTAGAAGTGAGTGAACAAGACCCAGGCGATGGTCTTAGCTTTGGCTTAATTGATGGGCCTGCGACCATGGCGATTAATGAGTCAAGCGGAGTGTTAACTTGGCGCCCAACGCAGTCTGATGTCGGTCAATTTATCGCCACCGTAGGTGTTGTTGATTTACAAGGCGAACTGGCCAGTACGCAAATTGAGTTTAATGTCAGTGACTTCTTACGAGCGCCGATTATTGAGAGTACAGCAGTACTCGAGGCAAGAGTTGGCGCAAGTTATTATTACCATGTAGTTGCCAGCAGTGATCGCGGTGCAAGCTTGACTTATAAGCTAGTACAAGCCCCCACGGGTATGTCGATTAATCAACAGACGGGTGAAATCGTATGGCGTCCAGATATGCCTACCAAAGATGGTGGTCATGCTGTGATTGTTGAAGTCATAGATGATAAAAATCTAACCGCTATTCAATCATTCTCTGTTAAAGTTCTGGCAAGTGGTGCAGCCCCTGAGTTTAACTCTGTGCCAAATATCTACCTGCAACTTGGTAGTACATTTGAGTATATAGTACAAGTCAGCACCTCTGATGGCAGCCCCGCAACTTTATCTTTGACAGCAGCACCTACAGGAATGACTCTTGATACTGCCACTAATACGGTGACTTGGCAGCCTTCAAGTACTGGAGTATTCGCTGTGGCAATTACGGCAACAAGCCAAGGTGGGATGTCAACTACCCAGGGCTTTGACCTGCAAGTGGCTGATAGCCAAAACCTGCCCCCTCAAATTACCAGCACAGCTAGTTTTACTAAGCAAGCTGATAACAGCTTAGTTTATCGTGTAGAAGCGTCCGACCCAGAAGGAACGCTATTGACATATCAATTGTTAGATGCGCCGACAGGTATGGTGATATCGCAATCGGGAGTGATTTCTTGGCCTGCAGCTGAACAGGTTGATGGTAAGCACAATGTACGTATTCGGGTAACCGATGCCGATGGTGTATTTGCTGAGCAAGCCTTTAGTTTTAGTTATTACCCTAGCAATGCTGCGCCACTGATTGATAGCACGCCGTTGGGTGTTGCTGCGGTGGATAGTCAATATATTTACCAATTGACGGCATCAGATTCTAATGGCGATCCTATATACTTTAGCTTAAAAGCCGCGCCACAAGGCGCAGTGTTAGATGCTAATAACCAAGTACTTTGGACACCGACCGCGAGTCAATTAGGGACACATAACTTTGAGATAGTGGTTGAAGATGCACTCGGCGCATCAAGCTCACAAAGCTTTTCGGTACTTGTGCGTGAGATTCTTAACAACACAGCACCGCAGATCCAATCAACATCAAGCTTTAGCGCATTTGTTGGGCAAAGTTATCAATACCAGATGGTTGCCAGCGATGCTGAAGGCCATAACATTATTTACCGGTTAGGTAGTGTGCCAGCTGGTGTGAGCCTAAGCGAACAAGGTTTATTAACTTGGACGCCCAGTATTTCACAACAAGGTGCGCAAGCGTTTGTAGTTCGTGCATTTGATAGCTATGGTGCATACAGCGAGCAGCAGTATAACGTAACTGTAAATGCAGGTGATAAACCTGTTATTACCAGTACGCCAGTGCTGAGCGCATACACAGACTTACCTTACCAATATCAAGTGGCAGTCACCGATTTAGATGGCGATAGCATTAGCTATCAACTGCTCTCTGCGCCTTCGGGTATGACTGTAGATGCTGCGGGGTTGATCACTTGGTCACCGACAACGCAAGTATTGGGTGTGCATCCAATCGAAATACAAGCAAACGACCCTGTTGGCAATATAGATACTCAACAATTTAACTTAACGGTGAAATTTCAGGGCAGCAGTTTGGCGCCTGAGATCATCAGTGAAGCGAACTTACGCGCTAAAACTGGACAAGTTTATCGTTATCAAGTGGTCGCCAAAGACCCTGATGGAGATGCATTGAGCTATCAGGTAGGTAACGTACCTAACGGAGTTAGTATTGATAGTAATGGTTTACTAACATGGCAGCCAACTGAGGCGCAAGTGGGGCTACATTCACTGAGCGTGGTGGTTAAAGATGTTACAGGTAAGTCAGTTACTCAGCAGTTTAATGTTGCAGTTACAGCACCCGGTCCATTCAACCGTCGTGTGTGCAGATAACAAGGAATAAATGATGAAAGATACTCAAATACAACTAGACGACTTTAGAGAAAGTAAAGGGCTATTGGCGTTTATTACATACAGCTTACTTGC
>CAYZOE010000156.1:0-6638 GCA_964479805.1 uncultured Pseudoalteromonas sp.
CAAGCGCATCAACTGAATCAGGCATTTCATCGAGATGAACCACTCCCAATTCGACAGTTTGCTCTTTCCCAATGTCCATTTCTTTGCCATTGCGAATAATTTGATTCCCTGCATCGCCCAACTTGATTTTTGAATGCCCAATCCACTCGGGTGACTTGCTGTGCTTCTGAAGCAATGCCTTTGCGGCCTTGGCCTGATCAGCGGTGAGGCGAAGGATACTGTGCCAATCCCCGTTCGCGGTTCGATCCCAACCAGCGAGATAACTCTCAGCACCGATGGCCAATTGCAATGGGAGGCCAGAATGAGCAAATTGCCCTGTGGAGGGATCTGTATTTTGTGGAGTGGAATGAAGAGTTTGATTCGCCCCAGTGCCCAATTCAATGGATTCACCATGAAGAATAATATTATTTTGAGAGATGTTGGATACAACGAGTCCTTGCCAATCATTTTCCTTCCGAAGTGCCAATTCTGCCACACCAGCAAGTACACCATCTCTGACCAAATTGGCTCTGACAATCCAATCATGATTGTACAATGCACGCAGTGTAAATGGTGCTTGAGCAATCGGCTTAGGGCTTTTTACCTCGTTGGGTGAGAGTACCTCTCTACCTTCTATAATAGACCAAAATTCATGCTGAAGATGTGGAGAGAATTCATCGATTTGACTCTTGGAGAGTTCCATGGCCCAACCATTAGTTATACTTGTCAATGTACCATCGAGCGGTGTAGCCAATAGAAAACCGCTACGATTAGGGAGGTGCCAATCGGAAAGAATGAGATCAAGACCCCGGTCTTGACGTTCTCTTAACAATACGTAACCGAGCAAAGCGTTGCAAGATGGATTACTCAACATCTCTTCAAATCCACGGGAATCCAAGACCATGTACACTCGAATACCCCTCTGTATAGCTACCTGTGTGGCCTCGATGATGGATGCATCAGAGAAACTCTGAGATGAAATTAGAAGTCGCTCCTTAGTTGCGGAGATAAGTGCAGACAGAGCGGTTGGAATTTCTGAATTTTCTCCAGTAAATAGGAATGGGCCTTGCTTAATGACTGATTTAACTGGGGAGTTGAACTCTGTCCAAGTTGGGCCTAAAGCTTCGCCAGTACGGTCAATTGTAGTGTGCTTGGTGATTGTTTCGATGGGTGAATTTTCGCTCATTCTGTTTCCTCCTTACTAGTTTTGTTACTTGATTTGAGATATTCTCTCAACCATTTTTCCAAATCGTTTTGTTCGACCTTTACACATGGAGATTTGTCCTTAAGATGAATGCCTTTGGTAGTGACTTTCCAAAACCGATTCTCTTTTTCAGAATTGAGAATGATCACTCGATCGTGTGCTGTTGTACAATATCTCGCATCATCACCATATTTGCCAGCATCCATGAAAGATACCTTGGCATTTATGTCCTCTTGAATTTTTGTTTTGAAACTCTTTACTGAGTCCTTATCATCGCCCCGATGCATGGTATACGGATAATGGCTTGTTAGGATTTCAAATTGAATCTCAGAATCCACCGCACTAAGTGCCTCTTCAAACATTGCTAATCGTTTTCTTACTCTCTTATCGTGAAGATAATTATTGACATATGTCACCCGCTTGATTTTACCTTTCATCTTTTGAGATATTTGGTGGATGAATTCAGTGTAATCATCTGTGCCATCATGTATTGCGACGTTCTCATCACGCTTTTGTGCAAGTACCCATTTAGGAATAAGGCCCATTTCACTGAGATCGTCCCCTGCATGCAACAATTTTGAGAGGCGTGGATCAGCACGATTAGATGACAAATTCTTCTCTACCCTTGTTTTGACTTTCTCTTCATCCTGACACATGAATGGCCGTTCAAGGATGTCGCCAAGTTTTCTATTCGTATCTTCTGTTGTCGTATAACCAGGGGTTTCATCGTTGATTAGATAAATCGTCCATTCAGCAGCGTCATCAAGAGTCTTTGCAAACAATGGGATCTCACTTATTGAAATGAAATCCCAACCCTCAATCTCACTATCTAGAATTTCGTCTGTTGTTTGCATAGATTTCTCAGCATTTGTCAACTCAGAGAATGGCCGCTTCAAGCCCTTCAATTTAGTATCCCATGGACCTGATGAAAAACGGTTTGCTGAAAGCCACTCACGCATACAAACATCCGGGTTAAGAGCGCCTGTTTGGGGGTAGTTCTTCTGAATAATAATTCCGTCTTCTGACTTCTTATGGCTTACTCCATTCAAACTACCTTTGAGTATAATTTCATCATTGAGTATCCAGCCACCATCATACCGCCAAGACCAAGATAAGGTTGCAGGAGTGCAATAGTCACTAACAATTGCCCAAGCACTCTCCTCATCGGCCCACTGTAAACGCCATCTTCTCTTATCGCCTGATTTCAAACTCTGGACTGCCTTTCCGTTCGATATTCTGTCCAATACATCGGGTGAATTTCCCGCCTGTGGATTTACATTTGCAGGTGGCATCAATCCAAGGCGCTCGGCGTGAAGAAGAACGGCGCCTGTAGTTTCGTGATCAAATACCCAAATCCGCAGCGGGCCCACTTCATCAACTAGAACCTCACCAGTTTGCGCAGTTTCATGGCCATCCTCTGATAGAACACCATCTGAATCCCACACCCCACTATCGACACCACTGGAGAACAAATTGCGAACTGCAGATTCAGATAAATTATACTGGTCCTTAAGTGATTCTTGTTCGATTCTGTTGCCGTTGGAAATGGCAAATTGGCAAAGTGCCTTCATCCCAGGGGCCCCTGAGGTGGTTGCAAATTTGGTTTGCAAATCGTATACTTCTATGAGACCACTAGTCATTAATTCAACATCCATTTCAATTCCTCCGGGGTTCCTGCAAATTACTTGAGTGATGAATAGCTAAACTTCGAAGCATTGGATCTTTCATGTGACTATCTTTTGCAAAATATGTATGATTGCCGACAATAACTCTCCATTCTCTTGCGCGTGTAATCGCTACATTCATCCGATTTGGGCTATCCAAAAATCCGACTCTTGAAGCGTTTCGTAAACTAATGAATACAATATCGGCTTCTTGGCCTTGGAATCTATCAGTGGTACTAACCAGAAGGGAAATAGGCGCTGGATCTTTCATTTCAGCAAGGTTGAATCTAGCGTGCGATTCCAAACCAGTAAGTTTCTGAACCATTTCTACAAGTTTCCGACGCTGTGCCTGATATGGAGATAATACTGCAACTTCCCATTGATGAGGATTATCTCTACTGGAATCTTCTGGAGATACCTTTCTTGAGTAATCTATGAATACCTTTAATTCCGCTCTAATCGCACTAATTTCGCCTGGATGATACCCCCCTTCGTTTCTTGGCGGCTTGACATTGATCCAAGTTTTTCTCGATTGTTTACCTCTAAATTCAAATGGATAATTTTGTGCTCTGAATTCTAAGGTATTCGCATCATTCAAAGCTTTATTTTCATAAAACTCCTTTCTAGAAAATGCTGAGATATCTGGATGCATTCGATGTTGGAAATTGATTCGACTAAATCGGGAAGTGAGGGCTACCTCGGGAAATCCTTGTGTTAGAGTAGTCTCAGGCAGTAATTGTTGTGATTTTCCTTGAGCAAATCCTGATTGCAAGCATTCTAGAACCGATGGCAAAGCAATGCTTCGGACCTCTTCAACTCGCTTTGAGACATCTTGACTTTTTGGCAATAATTGGAGAATTTCATTTTCATATTTTTCCTTTTGTTGACTGTTTTTCGAAACTTTCAACTCATAAATTCGATTCAATCGCCAACACATTTGATAAGACCATTCAGTTAGAAGATTCTCCTTCTTCATAGGATGATATCTGTCTTTTGAAATATAAAGTGGTTCTGTGAATAATTTCGCTCGATTTTCTGACACTTCTTCAACCGGGGCTGAACCGTTGCGGAGGATTGCTTTGGCGGGCATATGATGTGCAGTTTCTGAATAACAATCAGATCCAATAATTATGATGTCACTAGAATGGAGTTGGATGTTAGCTTCAGGGGATTCAATAATTTCTCTGGGTGAAAAGTACTTTGCTGATTCTCGATCTAAATTGCACTTCTTCGAACCGATGATTGTAATCACATAATTCTTGAAACTTGATTTTCTTGAATTCAATTCATTTACAATCGCAGATGGGACACCATCGCCTTCAATCATCATAATCGGGCGGCCTGCTATCTTTCTATTTCCATAAAGTCCCAGATTTCTAAGAATTAGGCATGCACGTTGTGCAGCATGGGGGAAATTTTCACCCGCTGAATCTTTCATCATTTCAAGATTGGTCATCACTTCTGAGGCTTCTTGGAAAGGTGGAAGTTGTCTAACATCTCCAACAAGAACCCATCGGCGAGCAAATGCCGCGGGAATAATGAATTGTTGAAATGTTGTTTTGCTTGCTTCATCGACGATAAGGACGTCGAAGTGAGCTTGTGGTGTCTTCAGTTTCTTTCCTTGATCGAACTTACTTCCACGAATCCATGGATGACCTATGATGCCCGCCATTGTGCCACATGTTAGATTCGTTTGTCTCAGGATCAAATCCTCTGCCTCTTCTTCTGAAAGACCAAGGCCGGTGTAATTTTCAATTTGTTCTGAAAGTGCTAGAGCATGTACTCCGCTGTCATAAATTCCTTCCTTCCTTCCAATTCGAAGCGGGCAAATAAGTCGAGCGAGTTTATCACTGTCTTTGATTCGTAAAAGGACATTGTCAATTGAAGCTTGAGTAGAACCACAAAGAAGGATTTTTTTGTTCTGCTTCGCCAACTGAACAATCAGTTCAATGATTGCTGTTGTTTTACCCGAACCTGGTGGGCCCTGAAGGATGGCGAAATCAGGAGTGGAAAGTGCCTTCCGAACAAAATCGCGCTGTTCCCCCGTTCCATCAGTTTCTCGAGTCAGTACCTCCCATTCAGGATTGTCTATGAGATCAAAAGGTTCCCACAACTTGTCCCTCTGTGCATCGGTTCCTTGCTCGGTCAACTTTAGTAGAGCGTCGTGATGGGGTAGAGGGTAGTCACGAAGAGTTGTCAACATCTCAAGTTGGCGTTCAATGTAGAATAAGTTGGGTTGAAGACTCAATACTGCATTCTTCTTTAGTTCAAAATATGGCTTACGAATCGTGATCGTTTTTGAGTTGATATCTCTTGAAATAATTTTCAGAACCTTTTGCTTATTCATGGGTTTTTTGTAATTGTAGTCTAAAATCAAATCATTGTATTCTGTGTCAGGTGAGAACAATATATCAAGTGGGTTTGTATCATTATCTTCATCGATATTAGCCAATACATCTGGGTGTAATTCTATTCTCAATTTTTGATTATCACTAGGTTTAGTGATTACTTTGAATGAATACCGAATCCCATCGGAGTCATAGAGAAACTTCCCTGTCGGTGTATATCTAACTGTAACAGATTGGCCGATTTTGACTTGACTCACAGCCTGTCGCCCTGTTGAACCATCGTTGAGTGGACCAACCATATTACCGTCAGCAATAAATTCCCACTCCATATCTCGTTTATCAACAAGCAATTCTTGATTCTGTAACTTGCTTATCTCTGCATCTAGAACCAATTCAATCCATTCGCCCTTCTTTGTTTGATTCAAAATATTGATGTTTTTCCCTGAAACTGTGATGGATTCAATTGGTCTAGAATCTGTATTGTGCTCCCACTCGATTTCAGACATACTATGATCTCCTCCAAATATCATCCATCCAGATGTACTCAAATCTCTAGATGTAAGAAATTCAATTCCCATTGAATTACTCCTAACAACCAATATTTCACTGTCATTTCCCTTGGGGTGGATAAGGCGAGCGCCTTCAAAAATCGCTTCCATTGGTCCCTTTTTTAGGATGTATGGAAGAACTTCAGATCGGACACGAATCTTTGTTCCCAATTGTTTTGTGATCATGATATATCTTTCATTGTCTACTGGTTTCCAAACAAAACGAGCGGTTTTTCGAAGGTGTTTGTAAGCTTCTTGAGAATGCTCAACGTATTCAATGAATGGCTCTAGACTTTCTGCTCTTGATTCCAACGCTGAATAATCCGATTTATTACCACCCATTGCAACAAGGAAAAGACGTCGGAGGAAACCCTGCGGTCCTTTGTATCGATTCTTAATCTTACTTAATGTGCGACCAATAATCCCTTTCTTCTTCGATTTGGAACGATTTGAGGACTTATTACTACCCTTTGGGCCTCTACTACTTTTTTGCGACTGACCTTTCTGGATCTTTTTCGAGGATACAAATTTCCCTCTAACCTTTGTTAATGACTTAACCCTGAAACCTTTATCGCCCTTGGATTGAATAAATTCAACCGAATTCCCGGATTTGAGTTGATGTTTGTTTACGATCCCTGCGGGGACGAATACATCGTCTGAACCTTCCACAGAGATAAATCCAAACCCATTTTGATGGATAGATTTGACAACTCCATTTACTTTTTTGTCCGATGCCAATGAATCACCCCTGCGCGTCGCTATCGTCATGTAGAATCCTCCTTAATGAAAAGGTTGCGACGTTCATTTGGAAGACGTGGCACATCTTCACCATCCTCTGGCAGAACTTCTTTCTCCTCACTAGAGGCAAGACGAGCACGATACTTAGCCCACTTAC
>CAYZOE010000157.1:0-6546 GCA_964479805.1 uncultured Pseudoalteromonas sp.
TAAAGCCCGCGATATTGAGCGGGCTTTTTTATGTTTGAAGTGGACTAAACCAAGAACCAGGTCGCCGTGCCTAAAAAGGCAAAGATACCCACAATATCAGTTACAGTGGTGAGTACCACACTGCCAGCAAGGGCTGGATCTATGTTCATACGCTTTAAGATAATTGGGATGCTGGCACCGGCTATACCTGCTGCAAGTAGATTCATAAACATGGCGAAGGCGATTACACCGCCGAGTACGAAATCCCATTGCCAAATAGCGACAACACCGGCGATTAGCATAGACCAAAGCACACCGTTTAATGCTCCGATGGCGAGCTCTTTACCAAGTAAGAACTTCTGGTTGGTATTGTTGATATGGCCAAGGGCTATACCACGAATAACCAAGGTTAGGGTTTGGCTGCCCGCGACCCCACCCATACTCGGTACTATGCCATTAAGTACCGCTAAAATAGGGAGTATATCTAGGGTACTTTCGAAAAAGCTGGCAACAAAGGCAGCAAGCAAAGCCGTTAAAAGATTAATGCCAAGCCAGATAGAGCGGCGCTGGCTACTTTTTAAAACTGGTGCGAAGGTATCTTCTTCGTCGTCTAGACCCGCCATGCTTAACATACTGTGTTCGGCGTCTTCACGAATAACGTCTACGATGTCATCGATGGTGATTCGACCAAGTAGTTGCAAGTTATCATCAACAACAGCCGCTGAAATCCAGTTATGGCGTTCGAATAGTTGTGCAACATCACTCTCATCCATCGAAACGGGAATGGTCTCTTTCTCATCATCCATGAGTTCTGCAACCACTCTATCGGGCGAGTTAGTTAAAAGGGTTGCGACGGGAAGCGCTCCGATAAACTGGTTTTCTTTGTCTACGACATATAAGTCATCGGTACCATCGGGCAATTCACCTCTTAGACGTAAATAACGTAAAACCACGTCAAGCGTTACATCAGGCCTAATGGTAACTGTATCTGTGCTCATTAGCGCGCCTGCAGAGCGCTCTTTATAAGAAAGTGCCTGGGTTGCCCTTGCTCTGTCTTGTGCATCCATTGCCCCGACAACGTCTTGGTAGACGTCTTCAGGTAAGCTTCTTAAAACTTCACCTAAGTCATCATCATCCATATCCTCAGTTGCAGCTGCAATGAGCTCAGGGTCCATTTGGTTGATAATACCAATACGAACGTCTTCGGATAGCTCCTCGAGTACATCACCCTGAATATCAGGATCAACTAGTTGCCATAACTGTCTACGCACTTTGTGCGGAGAAGATTCAAGTAGTAATGCGGTGTCGCATGGGGGAGTTTCAGCCAGAATACGCCTAACCTGAACAAACTGACCATTGTTTATTGCGTGCGTTACTTGTTGTAATAGTTGCAACGTATAGTCTTGTTCTAGGGCTTCTGGCATAGGCAATCCATTTATTAGGTGGTGTGCACCGAAAATAAAGGTTTAGGCAGTTAATTTGAGCGCCTAAAGGAGTGGCCTAAGTTTAACGTAATTTTTGCAGAGTTACCAAGTGCTTGGTTACTCATCTTCATGAAATTTTTGTGCTATTAAGTCGCCAATGGCAGTAAGCGCGGGCTCGGCATCTGGGCCTTCACAGCAAACACGAAGCTGCTTACCATGGCTGCTTTCAAGCATGAGCAAAGCGAGCACACTGTCACCAGGGGCTTCTTTGTCATCTTGATAGAGGGTGATCTGTGCATCAAATTGCTGAGCCAATTGTGCAAGTATTGTGGCTGCTCGTGCATGCAGACCACACTTATTTTGGATTAGAAAAGTATCTTCTATTTTGACCATGCTTTAGTCTTCGTCTTGTTCACGGTGACGTATTTGCACATTGTTATGACTTTTGGCAAAGCTTTCACCAATGGTTTGAGCTAGGTAAACAGAGCGGTGTTGTCCGCCAGTACAGCCTATGGCAATGGTTAAATAGCTACGATTGTTGCGCTCAAGATGAGGCAACCAAGTCTGGACAAAGGTTTGGATCTGCCAAGTGAACTTTTGAACTATGCTGTGACTTGCTAGATAATCTTTGACTGGTTGATCTAACCCAGTTAGTGGTTTTAGTTCAGGTTCCCAATGCGGGTTTGGTAGAAAGCGCGCATCAAATACATAATCGGCTTGTTTAGGGATACCATGCTTAAAACCAAAAGATAAGAAAGTAATAATAAGTTGCTTATCTTTTTTACCTAGAATTTGTTCTCGAATGGTTTCTGCTAGCTGATGTACACTTAAATCTGTCGTATCGACTAATACATCAGCACGTGTGATTAATACATCTAGTAACTTCTTTTCTTCTTTGATTGCTAAATCAAGTGGCAGGTTGTTTAAAGAAAGCGGATGCAATCTGCGCGTTTCTGAAAAGCGTTTAATCAGTGCTTGGTCATCGCTGTCTAAATAGAATAGTGTTGGATTTGCAAAGCCGGGTAAATATTCAAGAATATCATTAAATTCTTGTTGCTCTTTTGGTAGGTTACGAACATCGATACTAACGGCTATTTTGTCATAGTTATCAGAAACACTTCTAACTAATGAGGGAAGGAGATTAACCGGAATGTTATCAACACAATAATAACTTAGGTCTTCCAATACCCTTAAGGCAACGGATTTGCCCGACCCTGAGCGACCACTAATAATGATCAGTTCCATGGATTCCTCTCTGTTAATTAATCTTGAAGTGCAATAAGTTGATAGAGTGCATCATCGTCTTTAGCATGACGAAGCTGTTTACAAAATTCTTTATTGTTTAGTTTATCAGCAATTGCAGCTAAGGTCTTTAAATGTTCCGCATTATTACCCTCAGGTACAAGCATTGCCAAGAGAATATCGACAGGTCGGTTATCTATTGCGTCAAAATCAACGCCGTTTTGATTAGTCACTAAAATTGCAAAAATAGCATCGATACCTGCAAGGCGACCATGAGGAATAGCAATACCTTTGCCAATGCCTGTACTGCCTAACTTTTCTCGCGCTAGGAATGCATCTAATATTTCGTGGGCGTTATGTTCAGGAAGGTGCTCGCTCGCTAACTCACTGATGTACTCAAGCGCGCGCTTTTTGCTATTAAAAAGGACCGCAGCTTTACTGCAGTCCTTGTTGATAATCGAGCTAAGTTTCATGGTTAGTGTCGAGTTAATTTCTCTTTGTGTTTGATAACTTGGCGATCGAGCTTATCAACGAGTTTATCAATGGCTGCGTACATATCAGCATGTTCATCTGAAGCGAAAATTTCACCGCCGTTTAAATGAACAGTAGCTTCTGCTTTTTGTACCAGCTTCTCAACATCTAAGATCACGTGAACGTTATTAATGTGATCAAAATGCCTTTCTAGCTTTGCAAACTTCGTGTTTACATAGTCTCTTAATGAATCTGTAATTTCTACGTGACGACCAGTTAAATTTAGTTGCATAAGCATTTTCCTTCTCTTGGTTTACGTCTTAAATCAAGCTCTTACGCTGATTTGACGGTGGAATAGAGAGTGACTCGCGATATTTTGCAATTGTACGACGTGCCACTTTGATTCCCTGTTCTGCCAATATATCTGCAATTTTGCTGTCGCTCAATGGCTTAGCTGAATTTTCTGCAGCAATTAGCTTTTTGATCAATGCTCTAATCGCAGTCGATGAGCATTCACCTCCGTTTTCAGTGCTTACGTGACTTGAGAAGAAGTACTTCAACTCAAAAATGCCACGAGGTGTATGCATGTACTTCTGAGTGGTGACACGAGAAATGGTAGACTCGTGCATCTCAACCATCTCAGCAACATCATTCAAAACCATAGGCTTCATTGCCTCAGGTCCATGTTCAAAGAATGCCTGTTGTTGTTGCACAATGCAATTAGTAACCTTCATTAAAGTGTCATTACGGCTTTCTAAGCTCTTAATAAACCATTTTGCTTCTTGTAGATGAGAGCGAATGAACTGACTGTCTGTACTTGATTTAACCGACCGTGACATCGCCGCATAGTGATCATTAACCCTTATTTTAGGCATACACTCAGGGTTTAGCTCAACAACCCAGCGACCTTTTACTTTTTTCACTGAGACATCAGGAATAACATACTCAGATTCTTCACGAATGATGCTGGCAGCAGGTTTAGGGTTAAGGCTATGAATGAGTGTCATCACTTCTTTTAAATCAGGCTCTTTGAGCTTGGTCTTTTTCATGATGGTGCGGTAATCACGGCTAGCAAGTAGGTCAATATGCTCGCTTAACACCATTTTTGTTTCGCTAATGAATGGCGTATCAGCCTCAAACTGGTTAAGTTGAATACATAAGCATTCTTGTAATGATCGAGCCGCAATACCGATAGGGTCAAAGAGTTGAATACGCTTTAATACAGCCTCAACTTCATCGAGTTCAATTAATTCTTCGTCATTGCCTTCATTGATGCTTTCTAAGAGTTCTTCGGTACTAACGGTAAGTAAGCCTGCGTCATCAACGGCTTCAACAATGGCAACCGCAATGGCTTTATCTGTTGGGCTGAATGGAGTTAACTCCAACTGCCACATTAAGTACTCGTGTAATGTTTCAGTCGTTTCGCCCTGATAAACAGTTTCGTCTTCAGGCATAGGGCCGCTACTGGTGCTTGGAGCCGCACTCATGTACTCGTCCCATGTCACATCCATCGCAAGATCGTCACTTACTGTGTCTTTGCTCAGCGCAGCATCGCTATCAAGTTCGTAATCGCTGGTTGGTTCATCACCGTGACCATCATCAACAGAATTAGAGAGTTGCTCGTTAGAGTCTGTATCTTTGGTTGTTTTGTCTGAATCATTGCCATCAGCACTTGGGTCTAATTCTGATTCATCCACTTCTAGTAAAGGGTTGCTATCCAGCGCTTCTTGGATCTCTTGCTGTAGATCTAGTGTGCTCAATTGCAGCAAGCGAATAGCTTGTTGCAATTGTGGAGTCATGGTTAGTTGCTGCCCCATGCGCAGCTGTAGCGATTGCCTCATGTATTTCTAACAATCCTTTTTGTTATTTGGATTATGTCTTGCTTTAACTATAGACGGAATTGTTCACCTAGGTAGACGTCTCTTACTGTTTGATCAGCTAAAACTGATTCAGGTGTACCTGACGCGATTAATTCACCATGTGAAACAATATAAGCTTTTTCACAAACATCAAGGGTTTCTCTTACATTATGGTCTGTAATCAATACACCTATGCCGCGGTTTTTTAAATGCTCAACAATTTTCTTTATATCTAACACCGAAATCGGATCAACGCCAGCAAAAGGCTCATCTAAAAGAATAAATTTAGGGTTTGCGGCTAAAGCGCGAGCAATTTCTACTCGACGACGCTCACCACCCGATAAAGCCATCCCCTGACTATCCCGAATATGTTGAATATTAAATTCATCAAGGAGAGCGTCTAAAGTTTGCTCTCTTTGTACTTTATTTAAGTCTTTACGCGTCTCTAAAATTGCCATTAAATTTTGATAAACCGTCAATTTTCTAAAGATCGAAGACTCTTGAGGCAGATAACCAATGCCCATGCGCGCTCTACTGTGCATTGGTAACAAAGTGATATCTTCATCATCTATGGTTACCTTGCCTTTGTCACTGGGCACAAGACCAACGATCATGTAAAAGCTGGTGGTTTTACCTGCGCCGTTAGGGCCGAGAAGGCCAACAATACTACCCGCCTCAACACTTAGACTGACATTTTTTACGACTTGGCGGCCTTTGTAGCTTTTTGCTAAGGCAGTAGCAGTTAACACACTCATGCTCATTGACCTTGTTCAGGGTTAGACTTTGATGCTTTTTTCTCTGGTATCAATACCGTGTGAACACGTTGCTGATTTTGTTCGTTTCGCTCAGCACTGATCAGTTGCTTCTCGATGTCATAAATAATCGCTTCAGCTTTTGTACTTTGACCTCCCAGGCTTATTTCAGCTTTGCCTTTGATGGTAAGTAGTCTATTGGCAACGTCATACCTAACTTCTTCTGCGCTGGCGCTTAATACTGTGCCATCCGGTTGCTTTTCGATAAAACGAGCTGGTTTGCCTGTTGCGACTAAAAGCTGCTTGTTTTCACCGAGTTCTTCACGCTGATGTACTTCCAATCTGTCTGCATAAATTTCACGGTTGCCATGAATGATTTCAACATTTTCTTCAAAGATACCAATGTTTGTCTTTAATTGTGCTTGCTGCTTACCTGCTTTAATTGATACTTGTGACATAGGTGCTGTTTCAGCCAAAGCAAAGTTTGAAAAGCCGATTAGTAGCAGTGAAAGAAGTAGTTTATTGGTCATAGTAAATGGTTCGCGTATGGTTAATGAGCTCAATAATTTCAGTATTGAGGTCGGCATTGAGGCCTTGTCCTTTTATATTTAAATGAGGACCCACAATTTCTACGGGTAGATCTGAGCGCATGGCGCGCTGAGTTATATCTACTTGAATATGGTCTGCGCTGATTTGGCTTATCATAGCACCTTCAGTCAGGTTCAGGGCTTTAACATCTCCCTCTAAAATCAGCATATTATTTTCATATAAAGTGGCTTCATTGGCCGAAAGTTGCCAATTTTGTGGGCCATTAAACAG
>CAYZOE010000158.1:0-6545 GCA_964479805.1 uncultured Pseudoalteromonas sp.
TCAACCGCGTGGTTTACGATATCAGCTCCAAACCTCCTGGCACCATCGAATGGGAGTAGCTTTTCACTTATAAGTCATTGATTTATAATGATAATAAAGTTACACAAAAGTTACCCAATTAAAATCTACCATTGATTTTAAAGCGAAACTTTCTTACAGTTACACAAAAAGTCACACAAAACTGTGACTACTGAAAACCACAGTAACGTAAGACGCTGATTTGCCTCTAAAAAAACAAAACTACACTGACGAAGAAATCCCCATTTTCGATGAAGCTTTCATCTACAAAAGAGGTGTCTATTGGCACTTTAGGATGTGGCTGAACAACGAACGTAAATACGCACGAAAAAGCCTCCGTACTCGCAGTAAAACTACAGCCATTGAAAAAGGGAAAGAAGTTTACTTGGAGATTTTTGCTAATCGCAAAATGGGCAAGACTTACTTTTCTTTAACCACAAAAGAAGGTGTTAATCATTATTTAGAACATAGAAAAAAAGACGTTGAGAGCGGTTTAATCGTAAAGGGCCGATATACAACAATCAAAACGCATTTACAGCATTTCTTAGACTTTATTGGCAAAGACACAAAGCTAAAGGAGTTGGAACGTATTGATTGTGAGGATTACTTTTACGAAAGAATGAAGAAATCAAAAAACAACGTCAAACAAGTCACCATTCAAAACGAACAAAGTACGATCAACAGTTGCATGAAGTTTCTGTTCCGTAATAACGAAACTCACTTTGAAGCCTTTGATTTTAAGAAACTCCCTAAAGTTGACAGAAACAACGAAGCTATAAGACGAGCGACGTTTACCAACGAAGAATATAAACGCATTTATAAAGCGTTGCGTACGTACTGTGCTAAATCAAACAAGAAGATTGATGAAGACGAACGCTTAACACGTGAAATCGTTCGCCACTATATACTGATTGCAGCAAGCAGTGGTTTACGTGTAGGCGAGCAAAGACAGTTGCGGTGGAGTGATGTTGATATTGAACGCAGAAAGACTAACGGCACACAACGTATATTGGCAAAGATACGAGTTCGAGCTGAAACAAGCAAAGTGCGTAACAGTAGAGTTTTTTATTGCAGAGGCGGAGAACATTTTGAACGCTTGAAGGAATTAACTCAACATGAAGACAGCAATGCACTGATCTTTAGCATTGATGGCGAAGAAACTTTAAGCAAACGTACGGTGCTTTATCATTTCCATAAAATTATTGAGTTAGCTGAGATTGAGGAAAGAGAAGCACGTGATTTAGTGCCCTATAGTCTGCGTCACTTTATGATTACGCAACGTATTATGAGTGGACTGAACTTTAAGCAGATTGCAGACATGTGCGGAACAAGCGTTATGCAGATTGAACGTACTTATTACCACTTAAATGATGAGATAAGGCTGACTAACGCATTGGCTGATTACAAACGAAATAACGATGGTACTATTGAGCCGATTTAAACTAACTCGACAGCATTTCTAAGCATCTCATCATTCACATCAATGTAGCGTTGCGTTGTTGCAATGCTTTGATGGCCAGCTAGTGCGGCTAACACACGCACTGATATTCCCTTTGTAGCTAAATCAGTAATAAATGATCGTCTTCCGCTATGTGAAGTAGCACCACTTAGACCACTTCTTTCGTAAATACGCTGTAGCAGTTGTGTAGCTGTGTTTGATGAGAAACGCTGGCTCTTTTGCGTTTTGAATAAAAACCCACCACTAAAACGCATTACAGCGTGTTTAAGATACCGATCTAGTTCTTTTCGCATACGCTTTGATACAAACACAGTTCTTGCTTGTTGGCCTTTGGTTTGTTTCTTAGTCAGTTGTATTTCTGCTTTGATCTCGTCGTTTTCATCAATTACATCAGAAACCTTCAATTTAACCACTTCACCTATACGCATACCACACAAGTGTGTCAGCAGTATCATTGCCCTATTACGATCGCTATAACGTTCATGTGCGTCATTGTAGTTAAGCACACGTTTGAGTTCTGCTTTGTTGAGTGTCTTTGCTTTTGCCATTTTTCACCTCTAAATATAATGTTTTCACACATACATTATGTTTTCTGATGTTCTATTTGAGCAACCGAAATGATTTCAAAAAACTCATTCCATTTTTCAAAGACTTACAAAGAAATATAAGAGAAATACAATTTTGTTACATTTGTTTGGTCTTTATTACGCTCAAGCTCCGCTTAAGCGACTTGTAATGTTTTTCTGCTCACTAACGTTCGCTTCAAAACATCACTGCGTAGTTTTCTTTATATGATTTGTTTGGGTCTTTTTGTAGATTCTGAAGTCATAGAGAGGCTTAACGCCTCTCGTAAACTGCGAACTTTTTGTTAGTTCATCAGTCAGTGATCGAGCACAACCAACTTAATGTTGGCAGATAGGGTTACGCTGTTATCTTTACGTGCTTAGAGTTGTTCGCAACGCAATGCTGTAGAAACCGACCACAACCACTACAGCACATACGAGTTACTGATTGCTCAGCCTCTCATCTCGTTCCACCGCATAATTCATTACAAGCCCTATTGCGGCTTTGCTTGTTGTTTTGCCTCTGTTAGAGCAAAAGTGGGCAGCAAGTTCTGTCGGCTTCAACATACGTTGGCAGACTCAATGCTATTTGGTAAAGCCCTATGTACAGATAAATACAAAGCAATGGGTAGTTGCTTTGTACTCATAGTTATTTATCAACTTAAGGAGAAAAGGGTGTCAAAAGTGTTTATTTACGAGGTTTTTGAGTTATTGAGCCAAATACGTGCTGTAGACAGCGAAAGTGAGTTTAGTAAAGATTGGTTGGGCAGAAGTGAGTGTTATTTACGTACATTGCGTTTTAAGCAGAAAGAACCAAGTGTAGGAACATTGGCTATATGTGCGAGCAAACTACAGCATTATGGAAAACGCATGATTTTGACAGACGACCATAAATGCATTGGCGATCAATTTCTAAAACTCAGTGAAAAATGCCATCAGCATATAAACGAACAGTCAGAAGCAAAATGGCTTGTTAGTTGAAAATGGGTATTTGAGCTAAAAAATATACGCTGTGATTTTCTGTAGTGGAGTACTTAGGCTTTTGAGGTGGTGATTTAAACTCTACTGCTAAATATGTGTATGAACAGCTCGGCACTTAAAGACATTCAACAATCGCTTAACATAATACGAGCAGAAATAGAGACCGTTGATGCTGAGACAAAAATGGCGGCACTCGAATTAATTATGAGCACAAGTCAAAGTGTCGTTGCTATGGCAAGAAAGTTGACAAAACTAAAAACAAAAACCAAAACAATACCAATACCAAAAACTAAAATAGTTCGACAACAATTCGCTCAACCAACACAAGAAAAAGAACCGCAGAGTGAACCTTCAATAATAAAACCAATCAAACCGATTTCTCCGTTAAAAAATAAACAGAGTGAATATTAATCTCTGCTTTTGAATCAAAACCGCACAAATTTACAAGGGACCCTTTTTAAAAACTAATCAGACAAGCAGACTATGCGAGATTTGATAAACATACTTGAACTTAAGGATTTTACTGTACTAAACTATGCGCCTTAGATAATTACTTAGGAAAATTCTCAAATATTATTTTCTAAGAAAACGATAGTTTTAGCAAACCATTAACCGACTGCGAGTCTGTAGACAACACAAATGGCTTTTAAATTTCCAGCTAACAAAGATGACGTTTACCCTCAAAATCGCCAAATGGCTTTCAATAAGATACAAAAGAGTATTAAAAAATATCTTTATGCATCTTTGGATGACTTACTTTTAGGTTATGGCGACTCACTAGAAGTGATTAAAAGTTTACCTAATGATTCAATCGATTTAGTTCTTACTGATCCACCATACCATTCAACTAAAAAAAAGAATATCTACGGAGACTCTAATTTCAGTGAAGATAGAGATTTTCTTGATTGGCTATCTAGATACTTATCGGAATGGAAACGAGTATTAAGACCAAATGGCTCGCTCTATATGTTTTGTTCATCTGACATGGCACCATTCATCTTTGTTGCCTTTAGCAGAGAAATGAATATGCACAACATCATAGCTTGGTCAAAACCAAACGAGCCTGGCTATGATGGTTGGAAGCAAAAAATGAAGAAAACTTCACTGCGACGGTGGTATCCACATAGTGAACGCATTATATTTTGCTCTCCGTCTATAGATACAAATTTAAAAAAATCTCCACTTGGCGATTTTTTAAAAAAATGCCGTAAGGAATGCTCCCTTACCGCAAATGAATTAACTGAAAAGATTGGCGCGTATGGGAAAATAAATAATGGGGGCGCAGTCTCAAATTGGGAGACTGGACGAAATATACCAAGCAGAGAACAGTATCAGAGAATTTGCAAAGTGTTTACAAAAACAAAAAAGATATTATTAATGCCAGTCTACGAAGATGTAGTAAGAGCATTTAACTTAAACCCTAGTAAAGCATTTATTGACGTATGGGATCACGAGAATGTAAGGCAGTATAGAGGGAAACACCCAGCGGAAAAACCATTGGATCTATTAGAGCAGATTATTTTAACAAGCTCATATGAAGGGGATGTTGTTTTAGATTGTTTTAGTGGCTCTGGCGCAACGATGCTTGCCGCTCAAAACACGAAGCGGCGATCTTTAGGAATTGAAATTGATTTCGATTGGATAACTTATTCTAAAAGTCGCATTGAAAAAGAAAATGCAAATATAAATAAAAAATTTAAAACTGAAAAGCTGAGTGTTAGAAATAATACTAGAAAAAAACTTCCTCTTTTCCCTAATTTCTAATTTCGTTTAACAACTTTCCTCATCCAATCTAAGGTACTTTCAATACCCGAGTCTTTGCATACTACGTTACAGTGATGGTGTCCCCAGCCTAAATTATAAGGACAGTGGTTAAATTTTCCATAAGATAGTTCTTCAAGGTGAAAAAGGTTTATTTCAGTTACCGTAAGGTCATGTCGTTCTCTCCCAGTTGCTTGAGGCAAACGACTTAAAAAACCAGCCGCACTGATTGGCTCTAAACATAGCGGACAAACTAATTCAGTATTTTTATTAACTGTACGGTTAGATTTTAACTTTTCTTCATCAAACAAACCCTTTGTTTGTGCATTCTTTATAATAGCTTCTTTACGTTCTTGTATTTCATTCTGATTCATTCCAGCTTTTAACATTTTTTCTTCTGAATCGATGCAACACCAAAACAAAGATTCTAATTGAAGTCGACATTCTTGTATAGTTTCTAAGTCTGCATACTCGTAAAGACGTATGCCAGCACCTTTTAAGCCAGTATCAGTGTAGCCCTCATTAATACGTTCGTCTTGCGTTGATGTTGTATTCGCAATTCGAGCTACATAATGACCTCCGAGTGGTTTGTTACGATTTAATGGAATCGAAAATTTATTTTGAACTGGATCCCATTTATTCCAATCTTGTCTCTCTTCATAAAATATTAATGCATTCATCCCTAATACAATCGACAAGTTGATTTTCTGTGATTCTGTAAGTGTAAAATATTCTTTTGGCGAAAGAAGAATTATGTAACCATTTTCAAAGTGTTTTTTCTTTAATAAATTTATATATTCTTTCCATATCTTAAATGGAATTAATACAGTGGAATTTCGTCCTACTCGGTTTTGAAATATTTGATCATCGTCTGCGCCACGCGTTTGTCCAGTTTTATATATTTTACGATCTAGCAACTTGGGAATTTTTGGTAATCGCGGCATATTCTTTTTGCTGAATTTATTAGAGAAACCGACGAATTATACCAAAAATATTGGTTGTGATCTCAAAAACTAGAAAGCACAATATGCTTTTATAAACGGAGGTTGTTATTGCATTACTTAATTCACTTAAACTCACTCCTTACAAACCAATTCATCGAAACAATTCCTTTCTAAAACGTAGAAGAAAACTGATCGCTAAAATTGATGAGCAGATACGGTTAGCAACTGACTCTAATTACAAACCTACGAAGATAAAGTGGGCACATAATGAAGATGGTACTGAACGTAAACTTGAAATACCAAAACGAGTAAGGCGTTGGTGGACTGAACAGTTAGGTGGAGCTATTCTGCTTACAATTAGATATGGGAATAAGGTAATAGAGTTTGAAAAAGGTAAAAATGCGATTGAACTATCTTCAAAATCAGAGTTAGCACCAACACTTCAAAGTATTAAAAAGGCTGTAAACAACGGAGAGTTTGATAAGCTGTTGGAAGAGCAAATATCATACGGCAGTCACTTAACAAAACAGTAGTCAAAACATATTCGCACGCTTTTTCGACGCTTAAATTTCTGATATATTAACCACAGAAAAGTTGCCGCACAATGTGTAACCACAAAACACGTAGACTATTGAAATCGAATAGTAACGTTGGTCATTATTCGAACCAACGTTTGCTCTAAAAACTTACACAAAAGTTACACATAACTATTATTGGCCACTTAACTCCTTGCTTTTAAAAAGTTAAAATTCAACGTTACTACTGAATGGGAATGACAAATTCCACCTAGAATGGGAATAAAGGACATGCTCTCAAAGT
>CAYZOE010000159.1:0-6342 GCA_964479805.1 uncultured Pseudoalteromonas sp.
ACTCTTAGTACACTAATAGCAAACTATATGGACAGCCATTGTTATAAGCTGACACCATAACAAAATTATTAGATTCTCGTTAATCGTTCAGATATTACTTTATCTAGGAAGAATAAACAGAAGCTCGTAAGTATCTTTGGATGAAAAGTTCGGATTGAAGGAGGTGGAAATTATAATTTCATAAAGCTATGTGCACCCTGAGACGAAAAAATAAATATGGTTAGTCACGAATTTAATACCAACTGCTAGCATACAACTTAATCCGTAAAGCCATGATTACTGTATGAATATCTCAAAGCTGGCTGAAAATAACACCGATAAATTTAAGTTTATGCATGCGCCATGTCATTGCTCTTTTTATGCTTTACCCCTTTCACAATACACATGAGCTGCCTTTACACTAAAGAAAACACCAACTATCTCGAAGGTATTTGTATTGCTAGGACGACCTTTAAAAGTAAAAGTACCCATACAAAAAGAAAATGCCAGCTAATACTTAACTGGCTGGCATTAAATCACAGGATTAGCTTTTTACTAAAAATTCATAGCCATTTAATTACTTTGAATTTTTTCTATCACATTCGAAGTTGAGCAGCCATTGACAAACTCTAGAACTTCTACAGCACCACCGTTTGCCAGAACAAAATCAGCACCAGCAATTTCATCAACTTTGTAATCACCGCCTTTGACTAACACGTCAGGTTTTACTTGCTCAATCAGCTTGGCCGGTGTGTCGTTTTCTTCTACTGCACCGAATGGTATCACCCAATCAACTGACGCGAGTGCACCAATTACGGTAGCACGCTCATCTAATGGATTAATGGGACGCTCTGGACCTTTTAAACGACTAATTGACGCATCGTTATTCAAGCCCACCACCAGCTTGTCACCTCGCGCTTTTGCCTGCGCCAAGTAACGTACATGACCAGCATGTAAAATATCAAAACAGCCGTTAGTGAAGACAATTTTCTCGCCGCGTTGACGAGCAAGCTCAATATGATGCAAGGTTTCTTGCGTCGGTGCTTGGTATTGCTCACCAGTTTCACGTAGATATTGAGTCAGTTTTGCTGAAAGCTCTTCAGGTGACACGGTCGCAGCACCCAATTTAGCAACCACTAACCCCGCCGCCACATTGGCAATTTCAACTGCTTGTTTGGCTGGCATGCCAGTGCCAAGCATGACCGCAAGCGTTGCAATTACCGTATCGCCTGCACCGGTTACATCTGAAACTTCTAAAACTTGCGCTGCAAAATCATGTTTCTCATTTGGCGTGATCAAAGACATGCCTTGCTCAGAGCGAGTCAGCAACATAGCGCCAATGCCACATTCGACAATAATCTTTCGCGCACAATCAGCAAGTACTTGCTCATCACCTTTAATGCCACCCGCTGCAGTGTATTCATTAAGATTCGGAGTAATAAAGTCAGCACCACAGTAATCGGCAAGCTGTTTAGATTTAGGGTCGACCAAAACAGTTTTACCAGCCGCTTTTGCCACTTGGATCATCTTGGCGATTTTCGCCAATGACCCCTTGTTGTAGTCCGAGAAAAGTACCACATCAAAATCATCAACAATCTCTATAAGCTTTTGCAATAAGAGCTCTGAATGTGCCTCAAGAAAGGTTTCTTCTAAATCGAGACGCACAACTTGCTGGTGACGACTAATCACACGCATTTTAGCGATAGTCGGCGCATCATCTTGGGTAATAAGCTGAGAGTTAATTCTCTCATTTTTTAACAGTGCTTGCAGTGAGCCACCATTATCATCATTACCAATAATACCCAGCAAACTTACTTGGCCATCAAGGTAAGCAATGTTTTTGGCAACATTAGCTGCACCACCGGCCTTATCTTCAAGCTTACTGACTTTAACAACTGGTACCGGTGCTTCTGGAGAAATACGGCCAGTGTCACCATGCCAGTATCTATCGAGCATCACATCACCAACAACCAGAATTTTAGCTTGTGATAACTTCTGAAAATAACTTAAATCCATTATTCGCCTTTCTCAATCGCTAAATCAATGGCTTCACATAACCAGTGACCAATAAACATATGTGCTTCTTGTATACGCGCAGTTTCATCATTGGCGATGATAATAGGTAGGTTAGCAATATCTTTTACTAAACCACCTTCACGGCCTGTTAGCGCTACCGTATAAGCGCCAATCTCATTTGCAGCTTTAAGTGCTAAATTAATGTTTGGACTTGTGCCCGACGTCGTCAAACCAATCACCACATCTTCAGGTTTACATAATGCTTGGATCTGGCGCTCAAAAACTGTGTCGAAGTGATAGTCGTTTGAGTGTGCGGTTAAAATAGAAGTATCTGTTGTCAAAGCAATCGAAGCTAAAGGGCCGCGCTCTAACTTATAACGAACAACGAATTCAGCCGCTAAATGCTGTGCATCCGCAGCGCTACCGCCATTACCACACCAAATGACTTTACCACCTGATTTCAGCGCTTTTTGACAAGCGGTTAAAAGCTGCATCGCTTCACTTTGGTATTTATCTACTGTTGCAAACAGCGCTCTGTGGCGCTCAAGGCTTGCTAAAAAACTGTTTTCAAACATGTTGTCTTTTTTAATATCTTGCGACATGTGCGTTCCTACTTTTCCCGCGTTGTCAAAAAGTCTATATTCTTACTAGTGATTTACCAGTATATATTGACCGAAAGCCAAGTATAGTTTTCACCAAATACGTCCTTACCTAAAGCAAGGGTTGTTTCTAGGCGTTTGTCGTCATAGGCTCGGTTATTAATAATGTGTAGCTCATGTGAGGTTTCATACTTACCACCAAGCTCACCTAACTCATTTAAATACTCACTGGTATTATCTATCATTGAATACTTTAATGACCATAATTCTGATGGGCTTGAAAAATAAGTTGTTTCAAATGTATGAATCTGTGACGGTGCACCATCATCAAAGTTGCTTCTATCCGAAGCAAAGTGGCCAACTACAGCACCATTTATGGTATTTCCTGTAGTTTCGTAGATTTCATTTACGTACCATAAACTATGCATATTGGTATACTCATAGCGAAAAGTTGCCTTTTCTAACAGCGAAGGGACAAATATACCAAAACTTGCTGCTGTATTACCTACCTGGTAGTTCTTATGATTTTTAGTATCTTCACCACCATATTCAAAAGACCACTCAATCGGTGTAAACCAGTGACTTCTGTAGGTACTGGTTAATGTGGCCCATTGATCGCCTAATTCAGTATCTCGGCTGCCTGTTAAGCCCGAATTATCATTTCCTGCAGGATCAAAATACGCTTTAAACACATCTTTCATTGATACTTTTCTAGGGCCGCCACCGAATTGCATCATGCGGTTCACGCCAATTTTCCAGCCATCAATAGGTTCAATTGATAAATGCGTGCCAGCAAGTTTAGGCGTACCACTGTGCAAAGTACCTTGATATAAAATACCATTTTCAACATGCTCTAATTTTGAATAAAAGAACTCAAAATCGAAGTTCCACCAACCCTTCAAAGGCGCGTTTAAACCCAATGAAACCGATAAGGGTGCTTGAGCATTATTTGAATAAACTTGGGCAAACGTTTTGAACGGCGAAAACCAATGCTCTTTGTAACCTAAATTAAGCTGTAAGTTATCACCGCCCAACGCATAGAAGCTGTTATAAGCAACAAACTTACCTTGCTCCACACGATACTCGGCGCCTAGTTGCATTAAGCTATGTTGACCACTGCGCCAAATACCATCAAAAGACACTTCGGCATACTCACTAGAGCTGTTACTACGGTCGTTAGCCAGCTTTACTTCAGCACCAGAATCAGTTCGGAGTTTAACTCCTACACGCGTGACTGCATCACGGCTTATATAAGGTTCAATACCTGATAGGATCTGTGTGTGCAGGTCTGGATTTGATTGTTTAATTTGTCTAAGGGCAATTTGTATATCATAAATGCGATAGGGCTTCGCCATTAGCGTGCCCGTTGAAATCGCAAACATTCTGTCGATTTGATGCTCGAGTACTGGGTGCTTACCCAATGGTAAATACGCGGTCGGTGCAGCCATCGCTTGACCAGCGATACCCAAAGCTGCTGCAAATAAGGTTGAAAATAACTTTAACTTCATAATTTAATTCTTCTCTAATGAACTTGCCATAGTAACAAATTCAATAAACAGGAGCACGGCCCTAAACTGTTTAAATTTGTTAATTCGTTTTCATAAGCGGTTGAGCGGGTTAAAATAGCGGTTGTTTACTTACTTCAATAATAACGGTTGGTTATGGCGCGCTTTTTATATTCGTTGTTTTTATACGCTCTCAGCCCTTTCATTGTGTTTTATCTTTATGTAATTCGTGGCAGAAAAAATGCGGGCTATCGTGAGTTTTTTACCGAGCGATTTGCTTTGGGTTTGAAAAAATTACCTAAGAAAGCAGTTGTGTTTCATTGTGCTTCTGTCGGCGAAGTGCTGGCTGCTACACCACTCATTAAAGCGTTCAAAGCTGAAAACCCAAAGCAAGCGATTATCGTTACCTGCAATACCCCTACAGGTCGTGCGCAAATAAAAAATAGCCTGCCCGATACATCCCATTGCTATTTGCCTATCGACTTTTGGGGTGCTAGTAAACGCTTTATTAAGATATTAGCTCCAGTGCAGCTTGTGGTACTTGAAACTGAGCTTTGGCCAAATTTATTTGCCGCAGCTCATGCGAAAAATATAGCAGTGAATGTTGTTAATGCTCGCCTGTCAAAAAAGTCACTACAGGGCTATCAAAAAGTACTGCCGCTTGCCAATGACATCATGAACCACATTACTATTTTAGCGAGTCACAACGAAGAAGATGCTAAACGCTTCTTACTGCTAGGGCTCAATAAAGAAAAAGTCACAGTAACAGGCTCAATTAAATTCGATATTAATATCGATGAAGCAGCCAAAGCAACTGTCGCTGAATTCAAAAAGTGCTTTAATCGCAGCAAAATCTGGGTTGCTGGTTCAACCCACCCAGGTGAACATGAGCAAGTGCTTGCAGCCCACCAAAATCTAGTTAAAACCCACCCTGATGCGCTGCTGATTATCGCTCCAAGACACCCTGAGCAATTTGCAAAAGTTGCAGAGCTTCTCAAAGACTCGAACTTGTCGTTTTCTAAGCGCTCAGGGGCGTTTAACCCGAACAGCCAAGCTCTATTGGCTGATACTTTAGGCGAACTTAAATACTTGTTTGGCAGTGCTAACATTGCCTACATTGGCGGCAGTTTAATTGAACGCGGCGGTCACAACCCATTAGAGGCTGCGGCATTTTCAGTAGGCACATTAACAGGCCCCCATGTCTATAATTTTGCCCATATTTACCCTGATTTAGCGGCGCACCAAGGCTGTATTACCGTTCATTCTAGTAACGAATTAGCGGAGCAAATAAATAGACTTTTCAGCAACCCAAGTGATTGTGCAGAACTCGGGGCAAATGCCCTTGCCTGCTTGCAAAAAAATCAGGGCGCGATAGCCAAAACCGTAAACTTAATCAGCACACATCTTTCTTAATTTATCGAGCAATATTTTATGACAACTGAACACACCTTAATTACCCAAGCCATGCAAAATTGGGTTAAAAGCGTCATTGTAAAATTCAACTTTTGTCCGTTTGCTCGCAAAGAAGTCGAAGCAAATACCATCGCCTATATTGTCTCAGAAGACGAAAAACACGAAGACGCGGTGATGACCATGCTTGAACAACTGGCACATTTAGACGCGCATCCAGAAGTAGAAACTACCCTGCTTATTTTTGCTGAAGGGTTTAAAGATTTTGATAGTTACTTAGACTTAGTCGACCTTGCTAACGCACTTCTAGCTGCACAAGGCTATGAAGGTAAATATCAAATCGCTCACTTCCACCCAGACTACGAGTTTGCCGACAGCGAACCGGGCGATGCTGCCAATTACACCAATCGTGCGCCTTACCCAACACTGCACCTTATTCGTGAGGAAAGCATGGCCGAAGCCCTGGCAAATTACGACGACCCAGAAAGCATTCCTGAAAACAATATCCGTTTAGCTCGACGCAAAGGCGAAGCATTCTGGCAGCAACTTTTGGCTAACTGCCATAAGTCTTAAACTGCATATATTAGCTTCAGAATATTACTATTGATTGGCTTTTAAAAAGTATCAAAGTCAATCAAGCTCATTAAAACTCAATATCATAGTATTTTTATATTGCTGTTCTGGCTGAACTAGAATGCTGTCGAACTGCTCATGATTTAATGCATCAGGGTAATTATGTAGCTCTAAACACACGCCTGAGTACGGCGAAAATGGGGCTGATAGAAATCCCCCCATATAGCATTGCAGGCCATTTTGGTCGCTAAAAACACTCA
>CAYZOE010000160.1:0-1162 GCA_964479805.1 uncultured Pseudoalteromonas sp.
TGAGCTAAAAAAATAGGCATGGAGCCAGTCAATTGAACTTAAAACACCTTTCTACATCTATAATGAGTTTCCTAGTGCTTTCAGCCTGCCAACAGCCGATTGTGCATATTTATCATGAAGGTTTATCTGATATACAGCGCTTTCAATTAAAGCAGCAGTTTGAGCAGCAGCAAATTAACTATGAGTTTACTGATCTAGCGACTCCTGATAAATACAGTACACCACACTTACTGTATTTTCCGGGCGATGTAACAGAAACTTATATTCAAAATATTGAACATATTGTCAGAGGTTTGGGCTTCGATAGGTTTGACAGCCAGGTATTTAGTCATACAGGGCATTATTATACAAAAGGTAATCTAGGCCTCTATTTTCCGAGTGTTTACTCGGAGCGAGTGCTGCCTGAATTACTGTTTGCCCATAACTGCGGTGATCAAGACTTTCAAATTAACATCAAAACCAACGGGCAATGGACAGCGATGAACAGTCCGGTCGATTTAAAAGGTATGGATCTTAAGTGGCAGTTTTACGAAAATTTTTTCAAGCTTAGGCGCTACTTCAGTGATGGCACGTTTCAACAGCAAGTTTATCAGGTAAAACAGCATCAAGTGAGAACATTGCAGGGCTACAAACCTGCTGTGACCTATGAAGTCTTAGGGCACAGAGACTATTCGTTTAGCTTATTCAATTGTGACCTGCAGGCCATATTTGCTGATTAATGCTTTGCCAATAATTTATTGGCATCAGCCAAGCGCAGCAGGCCTTGTTTTATGGCCGGTAGGTTAGGCTTGAAAGGCACGTGGCTGGCCATCATGTCATTTAGCACTGGAAATTCGTGTAAGCTTTGCGCATAAATTTCTTGGGCTTTCTGCGTTAATAAGAAAGCAATAAATTGTTCAGCATGTTCTTTATTAGGAGCATGTTTTGCTATGGCGGCCGTAGTAGTAGAAACAGGCGTGAGACCGTCTTCAGTTTGTAAAAAATGAATACTGAGCTTTTTCGCCAGCATTTGGTCACGCTTATTATCGGCGCGCTTCATCATGTGCCAATAATAGTGGTTGGCGAAGGCGAGCTTACAATGCCCTTGCGCTAGGGCACGTAACTGATCGCGATCTCCACCACTGGGTCGTTTGGCTAATAATTTATTACCGAGCTTTAACCA
>CAYZOE010000160.1:1262-6284 GCA_964479805.1 uncultured Pseudoalteromonas sp.
TTCCCTATTGGTTGTAATAAATCCTTATGATTATGAAGTTGTGCCAAATCTGAGCTTAAAATCACATCTGCTTGAGAATCTTCTCCGTCCTGTTTTAAGCGAGCAAGCAAGCGCTTTGATTTACCGTTAACTAGATTCACCTTGATGCCGGACTCTGCTTCAAACTGAGTTAACACAGGTTTGATTAATTCATATTTTCTAAATGAATAAATATTAATTTCTGGAGTTTGAGCATAAACAGCTGTTATTTGTCCCATAAAAAGGGATGAAATTAAAAGAAAGCTTTTCATTAGTGCAAATAAGAATTATTATCGATGGTATATAGGATACAGTTCTTTTTTATACAATGTCTATAGTGACCCGATTTATTTCTTTTCTCAATTCACCGCTTCAGTCCGGGACTATTTATTGTGGACTATTTATCTGTTTAATAGCCTATGTTGGTGCCGTCGTAAACGAGTATTATCACAAACAAGAAGCGCAAAGTGCTGATTTACAGCTCGTCCAATACGAGTATCAGCTTAACTCTAAGCTGGATCAGTTAGGGCATCTTATTTATGCCATTGATGCATTTTTACCAGCGACATCGACACAGTCTCTGTTTCACCAAGTTGCACATTCACAGTTATCTAATAGTGAATTACCAATCAGCTTAGAGGTTTATCATGCTATTACTGCTTTTGATATTGCGCAGCTTGAAAAGTTATATCAAGAAAATGGCTCATTTGACTTTAGAGTGCAAGCACCAAACTTAGCCACGCCTGAAGATACCTTCTTAACTATCGTAAATGCAGCCCCTTTAGCTGACTATGGACATACGCTTGGTGAAAGCTGGTTGATGAAAGAAGCTTTCATTCATGTGCTTTTTGACACGCAAACTTTGCAAACTCTTAGTTTGCAAGATGGCAACAAGTGGAGTTTGATATTGCCTCGTCCTCAAGAGTTTGGGTTAAAGACCGCGATTGGCTTGAGCTTTGAGTTATCGCTATTGCTCGAAGGCTTGTTTAGCCAAGTGTATCAAAATACTCAGCAGCATCTTAGAGTATTAGCAGATGAACGTGAGGTATTTAACAGTGACTGGCAAGATATTTATCAGCTTGCTGAGCTAGCGCCAAAAGTCTCTAGAGATATTGATTTTAATGGACGTACACTGACATTACAGCTTTATACGAAGAAGCAGTTGAATCCCAATTTTCTAACGAGTAGACAGATCATTATCATTGGCTTTGTTTTTGTTGCCAGCATTTGCGGGATATTAGTCTGGCTGCAACTGAGAGCGCTTGCTAATCGAAATCAAACCATTAATAACCTAGTAATAGAGCGCACCGCCAGTTTAGATCAAGCCAATCAAAAGGTCTTACGAGAATCAGATAAGCGCTTACAAGCACTACAACAGCAAGTCGTGGCAGAGCGAAAATATAAAAGCTTGTTTGTGAACAGTCGAGAAGGGTTATTCGTCCTCAACCATCGAGGACAGATCATTGAAGCAAACCCTGCTTTTAAGCAGCTAGTAAAAGGGGATTCAGTAACGCTAGATAATTTAGCACTAGAAGATTATATGCTAGAGGAAGAGGTAAAAACTTTATGGCAGCAAGTCGTCTCTGATAAACAGCAGCATAAAGAATTAGACTGGTTAGCACGCAGTGACCAGAATGGCACGATTTGGTTAAGGCAGAGTGGACGTTGGCTATATCACCCTGATGCCGTGTTGTATGAAGGTAGGATCACAGACATCACCCAAGATAAGCTATTTAATGAGCAGCTTAGATATAAAGCCCGTCATGACAATCTGACCGATCTGTTAAATCGTTTAGCTTTCTTGAAGTTGGTAGATGAAGCCAGAGAAAATAGAGGAAAGACCTTCATTTTACTCTACATCGATTTGGATAGATTTAAACTCATAAACGATACCCTAGGGCATTTAGCCGGCGATAAATTACTGGTGGAGTTTGCGGGTCGTATGCAGCTGTTACTTGGTAGCTTTGCAGACATTGCTCGTCTTGGCGGCGATGAATTTGCGGTGTTATTTGATTTAGAACATTTAAAAAGACCGCTCGAAGGCATACTTGAAGATATATTGTCTGAGATCCGTAAGCCATTTACTTATAAACAGCATACGCATAGCGTAAGCGGCAGTATCGGTGTGCGTACATTCACAACACCTTGCACAAACGTAAAAGCAGAAAAGCTTCTACATGATGCTGATATTGCGATGTATGAGGCAAAGAAACGTGGCAAAAATGCGTTTCACATCTACACCCGAGACATTGCATGTCAAGCTGCGCGCAAAATTGAGATAGAGCGTGCACTTCAAGACATCAATTTAGATCAAGAGTTGTCTTTAAAGTTTCAACCGATCTTTTGCCAACGTGGCAAAGTATTAAAAGGCTTTGAAGCTTTGCTAAGGTGGCAAAGTCCGAGTTTGGGTTTTGTTAGCCCCGCAGAGTTTATCCCCATTGCGGAAGAGTGCGCCAAAATCACAATGTTAGGCCAGTGGGTGTTTGCAAAAGCCATGGCATTTATGAAGCAACATAGTGGCAGTAATATTTTTATGAGTGTGAATGTTTCGCCGTTACAGTTACAGAGCCCGCAATTTATGGCTTGGTTGACCCAACAATTCTTACACTCAGTATTGCGGCCAGAACAGTTCAAAATTGAATTAACTGAGTCTGCGATGATGGCAACTGAAGACAATCTTGTCGAGCCTCTCGAAGTACTGCATGAGCAAGGCTTCGGTATTTATATTGATGATTTTGGTACGGGTTACTCAAGCTTGGCACGCTTAAATCATTTACCCGTTGACGGTCTTAAGATAGATAGAGCGTTCATAGAAGGGATAGAAAGTGGCGAAAAACCAAGGCAATTAATAGAAGCCATTTGTGCAATCGCTAAAAGTTTTAATTTGGTTGTGACTGCAGAGGGTATTGAACAATCTGAGCAACTAGATGTGTTGGTGAAATTACACTGTCAGCAAACTCAGGGATATTATATGAGTCGCCCATTGAATATTGATGACGCTAGTTCATTGTGTGCTCAGCAAAGGTTAGCCATAGTTAGTTAAACTGGGCATTTAATTTAGGCTGATATATATTGCGATTCAAAATACGATTTTTAGCGATGAGTTTGGCTAGAATAAAAGGAAGAGAATGAAAGTATCACAGATATCTATCGGGCTGGTGGCAGCACTGATGCTCTCGGCCTGTACAAGTTTGGTTGAGAAAGGTGATAAGCTTTATGGCAAAGGCATGTACCAACAGGCTGCGGAATTCTACGAAAAAGCACTTTTGGAGGACCCTGAAGACGTAGAAGCAAAACAGCGTCTTGCAGAAACGCGCAGTAAGATTATCGACCGAGGTTTGATTGAAGTGCGTATGTTACGCCTGGGAGCAAACTATCGCGGCGCAGCGAGTAAACTGGAGTCCTTGCTGGCAAGTCAAAACCAATGGCATGTTGAAACTATGGGCGCGCAGGCTGCAACACAGCGTGAAGAAGTGCAGGCAGTAGAAGGGTGGTTAAAAACTGAGGCTAAGCAACTTGCGGGTTTATCGCAACCAGATCCATTTAAGTGGTTCGAGCATGAATATCGTAATTTAATCGCCAATGCACAGCTTGCGGGTGAATTGCAGCAATACAGGGGCACTTTGAATAAAGTAGGTAAACAGCAATGCCTAACCTTGGCAAAGCAAGTGCAAGGACAGCGTTTTTATTTACATGAGTTGACGAAACGATATTGTGCTCTATGGCAGCAACCCGTGAGCTTAATATTAGACAAATCTGATAAATCACGTTTTACTGGTTTGAAAGTGAGTAAGCGAGAACGTTTTAAAACGTCCAATAATCAGGCTCATCGCTATGCATTGAATAATGCACAAGCAGAGCTGGAGCAAGCCTTTCAGTCTAGCCCTTGGTTCAGTCACATAGGTGCCGCCGCTTTGTCTCTCTCTTTGAACGCTAAAGCACAATACCGTAAACAAACGTCTTATCGACAGGTTGAAAAGCGATATGTAGTGACTGAGCTAAAGTCTGATCCAAAAGATGTAAATAATAAGCTGGCGATAGACGTTGAAAAAGTATTTGCTTATCAGCTCAAAGAGCACCAAGAAACTTATTCAGTGAGTGTCAGCTATTCGGGTAACCTGCTTGGACTGCGTTTATCTAATAGTGAATCTGGCTCTTATGATAATCTCACCCGTAGTCATAATACTGAGTTTGCAGAAGCTGATGTCGTCCCGCTGAGTGCTGATTATCTAAATCAGGTGCAAAATTTTGAGCAACACTTAACTCAATTAGGTGCTGACTTTAGTGGTGATCTTAATAAGCTTTGGCAACAAAAGTATTGCTCTATGGTCAATCAGTCATTTGTCGCTGAGCAAGCATTACGTTGTGCTCAGATTGAACCAGATAATGACTTTGTGAACAGTTGGGCTCAGCAAACGTTTGGGGTGGACTACAAAGCGATGCAGGTACTTTACGGGGTGTAATACCGAAATTTCGCTTGCCCCAAATAGATCTGATAATTAAAAGGATTAGTACAACATAATCGTTGTGCAAAACAATTAAAAAAGCGAAGCCTTAATCAAAAAGTGTTTCGCTTTTTTATTCACTTTTACCTGTTATTTTAACGAGTTAAGTTTAAGCCTCTAACCTCGATACGATAAAATAAGGGTTAAGGTAACTTTCTTTTTGATTGTACATCAATGCTGAACCATCTAATTGGGTAATGGTCGCGCCTGCAATTTCAGCCACAGCATGGCCTGCACCTGTATCCCACTCAGATGTTGGGCCTAAACGCGGGTAAATATCAGCTTCACCTTCTGCGACTAAACAAAGCTTTAGAGAGCTGCCTTTCGGTACCATTTCTACGTCGTCAAATTGCTCAAGATAATCAGCTAAATCAGGCGATGGGTGTGAGCGAGAGCCAACTACTTTGATAAGACCAGTATTGGCTTTCTTAGTAACTTTGAGTTCTATACGTGCTTCGTCGCACTGTTTGAATGCTCCCATAGCCTCTGCAGCAAGGTA
>CAYZOE010000161.1:0-6238 GCA_964479805.1 uncultured Pseudoalteromonas sp.
AAGCCATGATGAAAGCTTATAACTTACGTCAACCGCCAAGGGGCTTAGTATTTCAATCGGATAGAGGCTCACAATATACAAGCAAACGATATCATAAACTGTTAGCTGGATATGGTATGAGAGCGAGCACGGGGGATGTTGGTGCTTGTTGGGATAATGCTGTTGTTGAAAGTGCCACAACTAACTCGTGAGCATATAAGAAATGATGTAGCAGCGTATATGCGTTATTACAACTTAGAAAGACTTCATACAGCTAATGGTGATCTATCGCCAGTAGAATATGAGCAACATTCCTTAAGAAAAGTGTCCTGATTTAGTTGCGCAGAACAAAAAAATAGGCAATGAATGAAAAGCACAAAAATAAAAGTGGGTGTCTAATATATTCCTCTCTTGTTTATTCCTCTCAGATACCGTATTGATGTTCTGAAATCTTGATTTTTCATCTTTCTAAATATTTTTTATTTCTTATTTATATATTCATTACTAATTTTTAATTCGTAATCTATTCTTATTGATGTAAGAAGTTTTTTTAACAGTACTTAATTTAGTTTGAAAGCCAGTCTTGATGACTAACTTTGTTGAATTCTTATCAAACAAATTGGATGTTCTAATAGCTGAATAACATTTATATATGTTATTCAAACATATTTGATGCGATATTTTTAAAATTTTGCATCAATTATTTTTACAGCATTGGGATTGAACGATTTTCTGTCCCTTTTGCGAATGAACTTTCTCAAAGAGTAGATATGAAATTCGTTAGAAAAATTGTTGTTATTCTATTTGTTCAACCACTTCTGTTGCCCTCTATTTCAGTTGCTCAAGAAGCTTCTCAAACGCCCGATTTCTCTGAGCTGTCACAGTCTTATCAAGCAAAAAATTACACGGTTGCCTTTAACATTGCTCAAAACCTATTTGAACAATGGGCAGGCGAGCCCAGATATGATTATTTATATGCAAAAACAGCGATAAAACTGCAAAAATACGATGAAGCTGTATTTGCATTAGAACGCGTTGTTGTTAATTGGCCGACTCATTTTGGTGCGCGATATTTATTAGGCATCGCTTACACCAAACAACATAACTTTGAAAAAGCAATAAACACGTTTAATCAACTACTCACCCAACCTCTTGAGCAAGAGACTCAAGCCAAAATTGACAGTCTTATTGCATCTATAGATAAGCAAAAACAGGCCGTACAGAATAAGGTTGAGTCTAAGCTTTATTTAAAAGCCGGACATGATTCAAACGTCAATAGTGGGGCGATGGATGATAGGGTCATCATTGGTAACCTACCTGTGCTGTTAGATCCCAAGAGTGTTCAGCAGGCTGATTCTTACCAACAAGCTAATTATGCATTGGCTGCAAATTGGCATATCGATCAATATCAAAACGTGCGCGCTAGATTACACCTTGCAGGCCATCGCCATAACGAACAATCTGAATTTGACCGCAATCAACTGGCAATGAATGTAAGTATAGAAAATCGTCATGCGCGCTTTTCTTATGCATACGGTGCGAAAATGGGGGTGATGACGCTCGATAGTCGCACCTATCAAAAAGATATAGGGGGCATGGCGAACGTACACTATTACCCACTAAGTCATGTTGGCATATTGTTTAATGCAAATGTAATAAAACAAAGCAATGAGCGAGATGATGACTTAAGTAGTCTTGTGTATTCTGCGAATGCGGGGGTGAGTTACTTACGACCAAGATGGTCAATCAGGGTTTTGGCAGGCTTTTCATCACAGCAGGCCGATAATGAAGATGCCCAATATTACTCAAGAACAAATACACAGCTTGCGCTTTCTTACCTTTATAAATTAACGCACACGGTTGTTGCCTCTTTTAATTGTGATTATAAAGATATCAATTACGAGGATATCAATCCTGTTTTTCTGCAATCGCGTGACGAACAATTAGTTACTGCCCAACTTGGGTTGTCTTATTACCTGTCTGATGCTTGGCAAGTCAATACAGCTTTGTCTTACACAGAAAAAGACAGCTCCATCACGTTGTACAGTTATCAAAGAAAAGAGTGGCATCTAGGAGTCGCTTATGCTTTTTAAACACTCACTTTTTAAGATAGGCTGTTTTTTTATTTCACTTACTCCATTTCTTAATGCTGCACAAGAAACTGGGAAAACCTTAATGTCCCGTGGCAAAGTGACAGCCCAAGCTGAAGATACTTCGAACCTGCGAAAGTTACGGAGAAGAAGCCCTGTTTTTGATGTTGATGTTGTCAATACTGGCGAGCGTGGACAAGCGCAAATCAAGATGAACGATGGCGCTTTGTTGGCGTTAAAAGAAAACACAACGTTAGCAATTAAAGAGTATGTCTATGATGGTGAAGACGGCTCTGTTGCGATGGAGTTGATAACTGGGGGGTTAAGAACCATCACAGGTAAAATCAAGGGGGTGAATGGCCAATATAAATTGCAAACGCCTGTCGGCAGTATTGGGATAAGAGGCACGCACTACGAAATTGAATACATCAATGGTCAGCTCAATGTTGCTGTATGGGATGGCACCATTGAACTAGACATGGGTAGGTCTGAGCAAGATATCACTGTTTTAGGAGAAGAAGGTAAATTCTCATTTGCCACCATTGATAAAGATGGCACGGTGACTGAGTTGTTAGAGGCCCCCGAGGTGTTGAGTGAGGTGCAAAGCAGTGATGAGCTCAAGGAAAGTTCTGATGAGACAGTAACACCTGAAGAAACGGTGGATCAAGAAGTTACTTCGACGACTGCGCAACCTTTATTAACCGATACATTAATCACCAGCATGAATGCGGATACAGGCTCAGATGATACTGAAGGCACTGATGAGTTTGATGATGTTGACGATCCAGATTGGATCAATGAGTTGATCACCGACATTGAAGACCAAGAGACCCTATCTGATTTAATTGCCCAACGTACTGGCATAGCCCAATACACAACATTAGTGAACCAAGATGTATCGTCGAGTGCAGGCCCAGTCAGCAACTTTGACATCTCATTATCGGTCAACTTTGATGATGGGTTTGTGGAAGATGGGGTGTTGTCTTTGGATGATGCCGGGGGGGAGTGGTTTGCAACATTCAATGGCATTTTAACGACAGAGGGCATGACACTGGGCATTAACTATGCGTCGCATGGTCAAAACGATGCATTTGGTACCATAGAGGCGCAGTTTGGGAATGAACTTGAGCAGATATCAGGGAGTTTTAGACTACAAGAAGTCAATAACGACAGCATTTTTGTGAATGGCTTATTTGTCTTAGGTGAGGATAAGTAGAGTTGAGTCATGGCAAGAGTCGCGGCATATTTTTTTATTATCTCAGTGTTGCTCAGTTGTGGAGGGAGTGAGCAAGCCCCCACGACACAAGTTGATGAGGTACCGACGTCGAGTACGACGCCGGCCCAGCCAGACATTGTAGCGAGTCCCAAAGCCCAAACGGTGACGTTTAATTATAAAAGAATGTCAGGGTATGCCCCGGTGTCGCCAGATCAAGTGGTGTCAACGCAAGCCGCCAATGGAGAAGGCAATATTTGCGTCATTGAAAGTAATCGCAGTTATACGGGCAATGTAATCTTATGCGTTGACAATGTCACAGATCCAGAGGGTGTCAAACGGGTATTATATGGTTTTTCAGACGCGGCAGACGCTTATGAATTATGTGATGGCGATTGCCAAGAGCCGTTTTCTTACCTTAAAACAGGTGTGAATCCAGGGAATTTTAATCAAACGCCAGGCACCATTACAGTGCAGTTATGGGTTGAAGATTTTCTAGGGAATTTATCCAGTGTGGACAGCCGACAATTTCTCTGGGACCCAAGAAACATTGCTGTTGCCCCTTTAGTCAGGACATCAAACTCACTGACCATCAATTGGAACCCAGATGATGATTCAATCAGATATAACGCCTATTTAGATGAGATGCCGTTAAACCCACTGGCAAATTCGCAAGCTTCGGGTAGTTTAAGACGTCAAATTGCCATTTCAGATACACAGCATCGTTTCGACAATGTGAGCGAATTTAAGAATTACCATATCAAGATAACCGGCATTGATGACAGTGGTGAAAGTGCGTTCAGTGAATCTGTGTTATCTAAGGCCAGTACTTACCAAGCGCCCATTTTATTAGATGATGCGTTTTATGGTGAAGAGGGAAAGCAGATAGAAGGTAACGTGCTTGAGAATGATGACCCTGTTGATGCTGCGCCGCTGAGTGTGGTTACTTCAGAGGTATCCCAGCCTAAAAACGGCGCATTGGCATTAGAAACAGATGGCACATTCAGATATCAACCGAATATGGGTTTTTTTGGTACAGACAGTTTTGTGTATCAAGCCGTGAATCAGCAAGGGGCGATCAGCCAAGCGGATGTGATATTGGAGATCACAGAAGTGAACGCAGCACCCTTGGTATTAAGCAACATCTATTCAAGCCCACTAGATAGCAGATTAGAGGTCAGCCAAGCGCTGAACCTGTTGAACAATGACCTAGATTTTGATGGTCAACCGCTTAAAACAGTGGCAGATGAGACGGGCAAAAGCGAAGCGCAGGGAAAGTTTGACATTCAATTTGTGAGTCCTTCAGAAAATGGTGAGGTTGATTTAAATGAAGATGGGACATTTAGTTACACCCCGAACAGTGGATTTGATGGGATAGACAGATTCAGTTACCAAGTTGTTGAC
This sequence comes from uncultured Pseudoalteromonas sp., assembly GCA_964479805.1. Taxonomy (GTDB): domain Bacteria; phylum Pseudomonadota; class Gammaproteobacteria; order Enterobacterales; family Alteromonadaceae; genus Pseudoalteromonas. Next base: position 4,687 of record CAYZOE010000161.1, read on the forward strand.
CCTTTGGGTGGGTCGACAATTGCAGAAGCGTTTATTCATGTAAATAGCGAAGGGATAGTTTACCCGGCGGCAGTGAACGACGAATTTAGTTTAGAGGAAGACAGTCAGTTAAGGTTGCAGGACACAGATATTCTGACAAACGATATAAATCTAGACGAAAGCCCAACATTAAGCATCATGGAGAATGTGAAACACGGTGAGCTAGAGCTGGCCAGTGATGGCACATTCAATTACACACCAGATGAAAATTATTTTGGTCAAGACTACTTTGTTTATACGGTGACATTGGCAAATGGAAACAGTGCTTCTGCATTTTCATTGTTGAATATTCAAGCAGTGAATGACCCGCCAGTGGCCAATGACGACTCAATAGAGGTGTCGTCCAGCGAAGAGAATACCTTTTTAGTCTCAGAGAATGACGAAGACATTGATGGGTCATTGGCATTAGAGTCGATTGAAATAGTGAGCAATCCATCTCATGGTTCAGTGAGAAAGGGAGGGAATGAGGGTGAATTGGTTTATGAGAGTGAACAGGGTTTTATAGGCCAAGACGCATTCACTTACACGATATTGGACGATGCGGGTGCGGTGTCAGAGCGCGCGGTGGTAAGCTTATTTGTGACAAGCGATAACCTAGCGCCAGTGGCAAATGATGATTCAGCGACGACGACGGTGAATACATCAGTGATAATCAAGATTTTTGATAATGACACAGACCAAGATGGTGAGATAGACCTATCGAGTTTTGAATTGGTGAGTGCGGCGGCTCAGGGTGAGGTTGTCTTTAACCAAGCAAGTGGTGATGTGACATATGCACCCAACACAGATTTTGAGGGGAATGATGCTTTTGAATATGTGATTAAAGATGACTTTGGGACGATATCGAATTCAGCACGGGTCACGATAGTTGTAGAAAAAGAAAATCAAGCGCCTATTGCTAAATCAGATATTGCAACTCTATTCATAGGCGAGAGTGTAAATATTAATGTGCTATCCAACGATAGTGATGCTGATGGCACGTTAATTTCTGATTCTATAGTTCTTTTTACTGAACCATCCAACGGAATTGCTAAAATTAATTCTGATGGGACGATTGATTACACCCATACGAGTATCATATCCGGTTTAGATAGTTTCTCTTATTGTGTCCATGATGATAAAGGTGCTTTATCTGAGCCGGCTTTAGTAAGTATTACAATTGAGCAACCTAATACAGCGCCGATTGCTGCTGCAGATTCAGCCACCCTGCTGATTGGCCAACCTGTCAATATTGAGGTGCTGGCCAATGACAGTGATCCTGATGGCAGTGTGGTTACTACTTCAGTGGAGATTGTCACAGCGCCAACTCTAGGTATTGCAACAGTTAACCCAAATGGTTCAATCGATTACACCCACACAGCCGCTAGCTCGGGGACTGATAGTTTCACCTACCGCATGCAAGACAATGAAGGCGCTTTCTCCAATACTGCCACGGTTTCTCTCACCATTGATGCACCGAATGTTGCGCCCGTTGTCGTTGCAGATTCAGCTACCCTGCTGATTGGTCAAACTG
>CAYZOE010000162.1:0-6223 GCA_964479805.1 uncultured Pseudoalteromonas sp.
CAAAACCCCCGCCAGTCATTCGCGCGCCACCTTGCTCAGCAATTTGCGATTGTATTAGCGAGACTAAACAATCCATTTCAGCTGTACTGGTAGAAAAGTCATCCTTTAATGAGTCATGTGATGCATTCATCAAACGACCTAATTTACTGACATTATTTGCTTTAAGTGCATCTAATGCGTCTAAGGTTCGCTGGTTTTCGGTGATCACATGCTTTGCTCTTTTATAGTCCAACTCACTCAATTTTACCTGCTCTGACTCTAATTCAGATAAAGTCACCGCTCGTAGTGCTGGTGCATTAAAGTGTTTGGCCACTCGCTCGCATTGCTCGCGTCTTTGGTTATATTCACTCTCGACGAGGCCACGTTTTACGTTTGAATTAACAATCACAATGGCTAAGTTTTCTGGAATGGGGGCGTCTTGAAAGGTTAAATCTTGGCAATCGAGTAACATGGCATGACTATGCGCGCCCATTGCCGAAATACTCTGATCCATAATCCCGCAGTTGCAGCCAACAAATTCATTCTCGGCTTGTTGCGCGAGCTTGGCCGCTGTAAAGCCATCAATCTGCAACTTAAATAAATCTGAAAACGCTTTGATCAAAGCGACTTGCAAACTAGCAGATGAACTCAACCCCGCACCTTGAGGCACGTTACCTGAGATAACGATGTCAGTGCCTTGCAGTACAAAGCAAGCTTTTTGCAGGACATACACCACCCCAGCGACATAATTCACCCACATCAAATCAGGATTGAATAAAAGGTCTGTTAGCTCGAACTCGCATATTTGATTATCTAGATCATGCGCTAATACCCGTATTGTATTGTCATCACGCTTTGCGATGGCCACATCAGTGCCAAAGTTAATTGCAGCAGGCAGTACAAATCCCAAATTGTAATCGGTGTGGTCACCTATTAAATTCACTCGCCCAGGCGCGTGGCTTACTTGCTCGGCTTGATAGCCAAACTGCTTGGCAAAAGCCTGTTTAATCATTTCAGTACGGCACATTATTATTTCTCGCTGTAATGCGTTAAAGGCTGAGTTCTTAATCGTTCAGCGGCTTGCTCTGGAGTTAAATCACGCTGTGGCTCTGCTAACATTTCATAGCCCACCATAAACTTGCGGACACTGGCTGAGCGAAGTAAAGGCGGAAAAAAGCTCGCATGCAGAGTCCACTCTGGATGAGCTTGTCCATCAAATGGCGCGCCATGCCAGCCCATTGAGTAAGCGAACGCGCATTCAAACAAGTTGTCATATTTAATGGTCAACTCAGACAAAATAGCCGCTAAACTGAGCCCTTGCGGCTCAGTAAGTTGCGTCATAAGCTGAACCGGAAAGCGCGGTAACAATAGGGTTTCAAACGGCCATGCCGCCCAAAATGGCACCACCACCAGCCAATCATCATTAATAGCGACAATTCGTGTTTGTTGTTGAACTTCTCTGGCTACATAATCTGCGAGTAAATTCCCGCCTCGCTCTGTAAAATACTGAGCTTGCGCTTGCTGCTTTTTTTCAACCAAGGTCGGTAAAGACTGCTGCGCCCAAACTTGTCCATGAGGGTGCGGGTTTGAGCATCCCATCATCGCACCTTTGTTTTCAAACACCTGCACCCAATGATAGATTTCACCAAGTTCGGCATATTGTGCCTGCCAGGTTTGCACCACTTTATGAATTTGCTCAACCGAAAGCTGCGCCAATGTTTTGCTGTGATCTGGCGAAAAACAAATAACACGGCTCTCACCTTGCTCAGACTGCATAGTAAATAAAGGGTCGTCGCAGTGATGAACTGGCAGCTCACTGTGTAGTGCCGCGAAATCATTATTGAATACAAAGGTATTGCTGTAATTAGGGTTTTGCTCACCATTAATACGTGTATTACCAGCACACAAATAACAACTTTCATCGTACGATGCAGTTGCTAATACTTGCTGCTTTTCTGTTTGCCCCTGCCATGGTCTTTTGGCTCTATGGGGCGATACCAACACCCACTCATTGGTAAGCGGATTTAACCGCCTATGGGGGTGCTCTGTTGCATCAAATGTCATGCTTAAATCACAAAAGGATAATGTATACAAAAAATGTAAACGGTTACATTTTTTTTAGCAAGTAAATTTACTTAAAAAAATCACTCTGCTACCATCGCTCAGAATTAAGCCTTTTTTAAGCGAAAAAACATGGCCACCATTAAAGACGTTGCCCGAGAAGCCAAGGTATCTATTGCCACCGTGTCTCGCGTGATAAACCAAGATGACAAAGTAAGAGATAAAACCCGCGAGCATGTACTCACGGTGATGAAATCCTTAGGTTATCAGGTAAACGTCAATGCGCGCGCACTCTCCACACAAAAGACAGCCACACTCGGCTTAGTGGTGCCCGACATCAGCGATCCATTTTTTGCCTGCTTAGCAAAAGGCGTCGATAGCATAGCCCGTCAGCATCAAAGCCAAATACTGCTATGCACCGCCCAAAACAGTAGTGATTCAGAACAACAAGCCATTGACTCATTATTACAACGCCGTTGTGATGGCATTATTTTATATTGTACGCATTTAGCCGATAGCGCATTAATCGATATCGTAGAGCGCTATTCAAACGTGGTCGTGGTGGCACGAAATATTCCAGAAATAGCCGAGAACTGTATTTACCTAGATGATGAATTTGGTGGCCAATTGGCCGCTGAACACCTACTTGCCTTAGGCCACAGCCGTTTTGCAAGCATTATGAGTGAGCTGCCAATTCAAGATCCCAAACTCAGGCTGTCAGGGTTCAAAACGGCTTTAGATAAGCAAGCACTTACATTAACTGAAGAGCAAGTTGTTTATGGCACACCAGATCAACTCGGTGGCGAGCTGACAGTTAATAGCTTACTCAAAAATCAGCAAACTTTTACGGCACTTTTCGCCTACAACGATGCCATGGCAATCGGTGCAATTTCGGCCCTAGAAGAAGCGGGCTTTAAAGTGCCTGACGATATTTCGGTGATTGGCTTTGATGATATTTACCTTGCTCATTACAGCAGACCTAAGCTCACAACCTTACATTACCCTGTCGAAGCCATTGCAAAACACGCAGCGCTGTTAGCTATTAATAAACACACTCAGTTAGATAAAACAGCACATTCGCATCGCTATCAACCAACATTAGTCGAGCGACAATCAACGGCATTTGCGCCAACAACAGCTCCAAAACAGAGCCTAAATGAAAACCAAGTTGAGCGCCCAAATTAAACTTTAATCTATAGGCTAGCTAGCAGAAACAGAGCAACATAAAGTTTTAGGAAAGAACTACACAAAACAATTGTATATTGTATTTAAAGCACACTTTTAAAAATAAACAACACAGCTAAGATGACAACAATGAAAAATAAACCTTTTGTAATATTTAGCCTGAGCATACTCACTACACTTTTATGTCAAAGCGTTTTCGCCAAAGCGCCATGGCAAGACCATCAAGTGTTTGCCATCAATAAACAAGCCCCGCGTGCCTCTGGGTTTAGCTATCAAAGTTTAGCGGGTGCCATGCAAAATGACCCAGCTCAAAGCGATAACTATTTGCTACTTAATGGCATGTGGCAATTTCACTGGCAACGCTCTGCGATTAATCCACCAAAAGGGTTTGAACAGCCTAATTTTGATGATTCTAGCTGGGGGCAGATCCCCGTGCCGGGCAACTGGGAGGTCGAGGGCTATGGTTACCCAATTTACTTAGATGAGCGCTTTCCGTTTACCACAAAATGGCCCGATGTGCCGCTTGAATACAACCCAACAGGCTCATATCGAAAGCCTTTCACCTTGCCTGAGTCATGGCAAAATAAACAAGTATTTTTACATGTAGGCGCGGCAAAATCGTCGCTCGATGTATGGCTAAATGGTGAAAAGGTCGGTTTTAGCCAAGGCGCAAAAACCCCAGCTGAGTTTGATATTACCGAGTTTGTAAAACAAGGCGATAACTTACTTGCACTCAGGCTACGCCGTTGGAGTGACGCCAGCTACCTAGAAAGCCAAGATATGCTGAGAATTTCGGGTATTGAGCGCGACGTCTATTTATACGCCACGCCAAAACAGCATATTTTTGATTTTCATGCCAAACCACGTTTAAACAAACGCTTTGATAAAGGCACATTAGAACTTGAATTAGACGTTAAAAACTATCAAAAACATAACGCTCAGCTTACTGCAAAATTTGAGCTGCTCGACCCTAAAGCAAACCATGCAGTTGTCGCCAAAGCCACAAAAAAATTCACGGCAAACGCCCATGGTAGTGAGCAAATCAGCTTTTCAGAGCAAATAGCACATCCACAACTTTGGTCAGCGGAAATCCCAAGCCTCTACTCCCTAGTGATGAGCCTATACAATCAACAAGGTGAATTACTCGAAGTGGTGCGTGATGAAATCGGCTTTAGGCACATTGAAATTGTAAATAAGCAACTGACTATCAATGGTAAGCCCATTGTTATTCGCGGTGTTGACCGCCATGAAACCTCGCCAACCCGCGGCCACGTAGTAGATAAGGCATCAATGGAGCAAGATATTAAACTGATGAAGCAGTTTAATATCAACGCAGTGCGCTCAAGTCACTACCCAAACCACCCATATTGGTATGATTTAACCGACAAATATGGCTTGTATGTGATCGATGAAGCCAACATAGAATCACACCCGCTTGCCATTGACGAAAAAACCCAACTTGGCAATGAAATGAGTTGGTTGCCTGCACACCTTGACCGCACCCAGCGCATGTTTGAGCGTGATAAAAATCACCCTTCTATCATCATTTGGTCATTAGGCAACGAAGCCGGCCACGGCGAGGTTTTTGCCAACACCTATCAATGGTTAAAAGACAATGATGATCTGCGTGTGGTGCAATACGAACCAGCCGAGCTTGAGCATTACACCGATATCTTTGCACCTATGTATCCGTCAATCGAAAAACTGGTTAACTACGCCAGCAATAACCCAGATAGACCCGCTATTATGATTGAATACGCCCATGCTATGGGCAATTCTGTAGGTAACTTGCAAGACTATTGGAATGCCATTGAAAAATACGAAGTGCTTCAAGGGGGCTTTATTTGGGACTGGGTTGACCAATCTCTAGAATACCGCAATGAATTTGGTGAAACATATTTTGCCTATGGCAAAGACTTCCACCCGACTCTGCCAACCGATGGCAACTTTTTAAATAACGGTCTAATGAACCCAAATCGTAAGCCTCATCCGCACGCTTTTGAGGTAAAAAAGGTTTATCAACCAGTTAAATTTTCTGCGCACAATCTGCTTAAAGGACAAGTGACTGTTCAAAATAAATTCTTATTCACGGACTTAAAAAAGTATGACCTACGCTGGAAAATTGAAGCGGACGGAGCAGTCATAAAACAAGGCCATAGTGCCATGCCAAGCGTGCAGCCGAGCAAAACCGCCATACTGAATTTTGATATTCAAGGTCTTCCTGCTTACAGCGACAAAGAGTACTTTGTCACCCTGAGCATGCACGCCAGAGCACAAGAGCCGCTATTGCCGCTTGGTCATGAAATTGCTTTTGAACAATTCAAACTGCCTGTATCACAATTACAATCAAAGGCTAAAAGAACTAACAAGCCACTAAAACCAAGTTATGCACATCAAAAAGACGTGCTGATCGCTGAGGCAGCGGGCACTCAGCTTAGCTTTGACAAACGCACAGGCTGGTTGCAGCAACTTACTTTTAATAACCAAGCGATGTTAACCCAGCCACTTAAGCCAAACTTCTGGCGCGCACCAACCGACAATGACTTAGGCAACAATCTGCAAGTGCGCGCGGCCATGTGGCAAAATGCCACTGACAAACTCAAACTCACTGCCTTACAAACCAATTCATCGGGCGTGACTGCACACTATCAATCACCGGACTTTGCAGGGAGTTTGATGCTGAATTATCAGATCACAGCGCAAGGTTTTGTGCAGGTTGATTACCAGCTCAGCCTTGATGATAACCAAACCCTGCCCGACATCCCACGTGCTGGCATGCAGCTAAGCACCTTTGGTGAATATAAAAATATGTCTTGGTTAGGCCGTGGTCCGCACGAAAATTACGCCGACAGAAAAACCTCAACGCGTATATCTGTGTTCAATACGCCTGTGACCGAGCAACACCATTACTACATTCGCCCGCAAGAGAACTCTAACCGTACCGAGGTGCGCTGGATGGCACTGCAAAACGCACAAGGCGAAGGGCTGCTTGCGGTAG
>CAYZOE010000163.1:0-6110 GCA_964479805.1 uncultured Pseudoalteromonas sp.
GACTGTAAATCTGACGGCTCTGCCTTCGCTGGTTCGAATCCAGCTCCCTCCACCAAGTTGTAAAAAAATTAGATACCCCGTGGAGGGGTTCCCGAGCGGCCAAAGGGATCAGACTGTAAATCTGACGGCTCTGCCTTCGCTGGTTCGAATCCAGCTCCCTCCACCATCTTTTCTCAAAAAAATTTCAATTTATTCTATCGTTAGTTTTTTTCCATTTTTTCTAAACCATAATCTTGCTGATTTATGTCCTTTGTAATGTTTTTCGACAAGTTGCCAAAATAGCTTGTTATGTGCAAGAACATGACAATGTGCTAGCTCATGAACAATAACATAGTCAATCATATTTCTTGGCGCTCCCGCAAGAAGGCTATTAAAGGTAAGTGCTTGTTTACTGTTACAACTCCCCCAGCGACTTTTATATTCTCTGATTTTCACGGCAGAAACATGGCAACTCATTTGCTTAGACAGCCGGCCTAAGCACAAGTCTAAATAACTAGAGAGTAAATCTGTTAGTAATTGAATGATCGCTTGTCTGAATTCAAGTCTATCTTGGCGCAACACTTCAGGTAAATAAATCAAATTACTCTCATGATCTAATATCGGCCTTGTTATATCTGAAAAATCAATTTTGTAAACTGAGCCAAAAATTAATAATGATCTTGTTTGCATTGGCTTTTGTTTACTTGGAGCAAGCTCTAACTTGTGTCTTTGTGCATTTACCCAGTCACTTTTACCTTTTAGCCAATTTTCTAAAGCAACCTCACAAATATTATAAGGGGCTGTCACTAGCACTTGCTTTGGTGTCACTTTAATTGCGACTGTCTTTCTTCGTTTACTTAGCTTTAATTGATAATCAAACATTTTCAAAATTTTTTTTACTTCACATTCAGAGTCATAAATTTACTGCTACCTTTAATGTAATAAGAATATAAAAGGTTAAGCTATGAAAGATAAACCTACTTGCCAATACCAATCTCCTGATGGCCATCGTTGCCAAGAAATTGATATGGGTTCAGGTCTTTGCTTTTGGCATGACGCAAAGTTCGACAAAAGTGGGCTTGAATTATCGCAAAAACTTGAACGTTATGCCAAGCGAGGCGGACTTCTTCAAGGTTTAGAGTTGAAGAGAGCCAATCTAGAAGGCCTAAATCTTGTCAAATATAATGACCATACTGGTTACGATTTATCATATAGCAACTTTTATCGTGCAAACTTAAGAGGCTCACACTTATTTAACAACAAAATTGAAAATGCCTCTTTAATGAAAGCAGATCTTCATGATGCTAATTTACACTGTTGTAAGCTTTCAAATTCAAACCTATTAGGTATTAAACTTAATAATACTCGAATTGATAACATAGATTTAAGCGGTAAGTTGCAGCAAGAAAATGAAGCGGCCGTGGCGACTAAAGAAAAACGAACAGAAGATGCCGCTGACTTTTTTTTACAATCTGAAGAGACATATAGAACTCTTAGAAAAGGCGCTGAGCAACAAGGTCTATTTGAAATGGCTGGAAATTACACCTACAAAGAACTGCGCATGCGTCACTATCAATACCCAATTCATTCAAAAAAACGTTTTATGAGTGCGGCTGTTGACCTGTTATGTGGATATGGAGAAAAGCCTGCTAATGTGATCCGCTTCAGTCTTTCTATGATTGTATTTTGCGCACTAATGTACTTTTTGTTTGGCATTAGTTATCAGAATGAAGTACTTTCTATAAATTTCTCACAGAGCTTTTCTGACAATATTAGTGCTTTGCTTAACAGTTTTTATTTCAGTGTAGTAACATTTACAACACTCGGTTATGGCGATATAACCCCTATCGGCTTTTCTCGCTTCATCGCCACCGTTGAAGCATTTACGGGCAGTTTCTCTTTGGCATTATTCGTAGTGGTCTTTGTTAAGAGAATGACGCGTTAAACGCATCAATCTCTTAACAAAGACATTTAAAATTGAGTCTGAATAATCGAGTAACTGATAGTATTTGAGGCATTCCTACATTCTTAGTAAGGTACTCTACTTTAGGAAAAACTTGTCGATAGCACCGCTGACGCGCTTAGGTACAGCTAAGTTACCTATCGACATGTAAGCAATGTCGAATACTTATTATTTAGGTGTATTTAACAAGTGCTCTTGCATTATTCTAACTTTTCATCCTTGAAATCGTGAATAATAAAGTTTCAACGAAGCTAGTGTGAGTTTTAATCCCTCGTAATCTTCAGGCATTATTTAGGACTGGTTTAAATGAATTATTCATCTTTAGGCCAGTTAAATGGGATACTGGGAACAGTCAACCCCCTAGCAGCCAAAGCTTCTGGTACAGTCAAGCTTGTATCTGAAGAACTCCATAGATCATTTGTAAACACATTACTGCTATCTTCAGCAGTGATGTCTCCCAGAACACCACTTAAGTCTATATCAAATAAGAAACCACCTGAGCCATCATAGTCACAACTTGTTGTTGGTGCATATTCAATATTTGCTCTATGATCAGTGCCTAGATACATACTTAAACTGGCATCATACTCAAAGAATTGTCTTTGTGTTTTGGCAACCAGCGCATGGCTCGCGCCAGGTCCTGCCCAATTACATATAAACCCTTGGATCCATCCGTCAGTGTCTGTAACTTGTTCTCCATACCCAAAATGTGCTTCACCATTATCTAAACTTGTATCATTAAATCCTATATTAAAGATCCGACTGTGAGAGTCGTTCACACCCGCTTGCCATACATAACTATAACTGCCAGCAAGGGAAGTTAAGTCGAAATCAGCACCTAAGATTGCAAAATTTTCACTCCAACCATCGCTATTTGAAGCACTATACGTATTATCAACATCAACTAAATCATTACTGTTAAATATGCCTGTGGCACTGTGACCGCATAAAGTGGCATTTCTTAATTGCAAATTCATCTCGTCTTCTTCTCTTTCATACGCCAAAGACGCAGCGAATGTTCGCTCATTCTGACTGCAATTGAAACCTGGCCACTCTATACCTGCCACACCTTGCTTACCCTCAACTGTGTATTGTAATAACCCTGTATACTCAGTTTCTTCTGAGCTAGGCGTGTGCGTCATTGAAATTGTAATTCGATAATCATTGCCAGACACTTGATAGTCCATTTCTGCACTGTATGTCCAGCTACCTGACGCAAGAGAGATGCTTGCTGAATCAAAGCTAACACTTGTTATCCCTTGTGCATTCATAAATGTGGTGAGATCAAGTGTTGCACCTTCTTCAGGTAAAGATTCTCCTTCACTGTCAGCCACGCTGATAAAACTAGCAATAACCATTAACGACATTTGTGTTTGCGATTCAACACCAGAAAGGAGTGCATTTACTTGCGATACAGCACAGGCATTACCACTGCTGTCTTCTGCAAGCCACAAACCCAAATCACCACTAGGTAAAGTACCTGAACTACTACCAGTGCTACTCGCCTCAGGGTGATCCTCATACATTAACTGGGGACCGAAACAATCTGAGTTGATGCTAACTTGATAGAAAGAGGCAACATCAAACGCATCTGAAATAGCAAGCTCCCCGGCTAACACCTGTCCGATTTGTTCCGTTGCGGAAAAATAACTAGGTACAGTTGGGCCAAAGGCAGGTGTACTTGGAGCGTAATTAGGGCTGGTTTTACGACGTTTTTGCTGTGAACTATCAGCAAAAGGTGATGACACCATTAAACTAGTTGGAAAACGTAAAGCGACCTTGGGTGCTTCAGTTTCATCATCCGTTGATTGTGTCAGCTCTGGGGTAGGTGCCACATCCTGACTATCTTCAGAGCTACTTGAACCGCAGCCGGATAGACATATTGAGGTAGTTAAAACAGCGAGCAGATAAGATTTCATGCTTCAAACTCCGAATAGGCTTTAATTAAACGATTAGCAAAGCCTCAGAAAATTGCAAAACTCCTTTTTAAAATTGTAAATATTCTCTCTGTCAATATGATCGAGATTGTAGTTATTTCTCTTGGCCTTAGCAGCATTTCTAAAATAAATTAGGCACAAAGTGCTAACAGTAACTTACTTTCTATTACAATTACCTTGCATTTTAGGTCACAAAAAGCCGCTACATGCGACTTTTTACTCTACTTGTAGCTGGGCTGTTAGCTGGATCATCCGGCCAAAAATGTTTTGGATAGCGCCCTTTCATTTCTTTTTGCACTTCTTTGTAACTTGTTCCCCAAAAATTTGCTAAATCTTGAGTCAGTTGTAAAGGACGTTGCGCCGGAGATAATAACTCTATCAACAAAGGAAGCCGCCCTTCACAAAGACTTGGTGTTTCGAGCATGCCAAACACCTCTTGCATGCGAACGCTCAGCTTTGCTGGCCCTTCTTGCTGATAAGTGAGTTTTATATTTGACCCTGAGGGCACTTGTATTTTGACTGGCAAGAATTGCTCTAATGCTCGCTGTTGAGACCAATCTAAACGACTCATCAGTGCATCTTTTAGCGCTAGTTTAGTTAACGCGCCAAACTGCTTTACTTGCTCTAAATATGGATACAACCATGTTAAATCTGCTGTTAATGCATGTTCCGATAAATCATTGAATGTATCAGGGTAAAACTTAGAGGCAAGCTCAAATCGCGTAAGTAACTGCTCACACTCACCATATAATTTAAATAAAGTAAGACCTTTTTGAGCTATCAAACTTAACCACGCTTGCGTTCTTGCTTGTGTGTCAATTTCGGCTCTGCTTGGTTTGCTCGAGAGAATTATCTGCCCCAATAGTGCTCGGTCTTCATGGATAAACTTCTGTTGTTTTGCATCAAATTCACAAACGGTATTTTGACTTATCAAGTATGGAAGGTGAGCAATTAGCGCTTCAATATCTAAGGGAGTCGCACCATACACCTGCATACCCTTTTCTCCACCCAAGGATACAATGGCTAAGTACTCAGCAACTGGCCACACTTGCTCATTGACTTTTACGCCTGCACCGTTAGCCATTAAAAAGCCTTGTCCTCTGCGTTTTGCAATGCGATCGGGGTAAGTTAATGCAATAAGTAGTGGTAAAGCTGACATGGGTAGCTCTGCGGGTTTAGAAATTCTCAGCCTTTTACACCAATGCTGATAAGCCTGTTTAAAGCTTGACGTTGGCTTATTTAGCATTGTAGACAGTGCAATAGCTACATCAGGATTATTTTGCTTTCCTTGCTCCCATAGACTGACCAACGCACAGGCTAAGGCGCTAATATCAGGGATATCAACTTCAAGCTGTTGGGCTTTTAATAACATGTGGGCATGTCTTGGCTCAGTGCCAAAACTATGAATCTGAGCGCCTAATTGGGTTAATTTTCCGTTGGCATCCAATACTTCTAACATCTGAAGTAATTGAGTCGCTTGCTCTTGCTGAGATAACGAAGGCTGATCAAGTAATGGTAGTGTTGATACCTCAGCCCCCCAGACTTTGGCTTCGAGCATTAAAGCACTAATATCAGATGTTTTTATCTGAGGTAAATCATGGGCAATGCGTCGGTCAAACTGCGCTTTTTCACCAAGTCTATAAACAACTCCCGGCTCAATACGACCTGCTCGGCCTGCTCTTTGCACCGCCGATGCTTTTGAGATTGACTGAGTTTGCAGCTCACTCACTCCGGTATTTAAGTTATAAAGCGCAGCGCGTTTTTTACCACTGTCTATCACCACTCGCACACCTTCTATGGTCAAAGATGTTTCGGCCACATTGGTGGTTAATACCACCTTCCTTCTTCCTTGAGGTGCAGGTGCAATAGCAAATTGCTGTTGTTGTTTGTTTTGTTCGCCAAATAAGCTAACAACGTCAATGTTATCAGTTAGTAAGCCTAAGTTTTGCGCTACAAAGTTGATTTCTTTTTGACCTGGAAGAAAAACTAGAATACTGCCAGATTGCTCCTCAATCGCTTTATGTATGACATTAGGTATGGCTGCCAGCCACTCACGCTCGTTTCGAAGTGGCACATAAATCTCTTCTACAGGATAACTTCTACCTTCAGAACAAATTAAAGGGCATTGTAAAAACTGTTGGTAACGTTCGGAGTCTAATGTCGCCGACATAACTAAGATTTTAAGGTCATCTCTCAGTGCACTTTGGCTTTCCAGAGATAAAGACAGCGCT
>CAYZOE010000164.1:0-5945 GCA_964479805.1 uncultured Pseudoalteromonas sp.
GGTAATACAATCAGCGTGAAGAAGGTACCAATCAACATGCCTGCTACTAAGATAATACCAATACTGTTTCGTGCTTCTGCGCCAGCGCCGGTTACTAATACTAATGGGAAGTGACCAAGTACAGTTGCACCTGTTGTCATTAATATTGGGCGTAAACGTGTCGCTGCAGCACCTTTAACCGCTTCAAGTTTCGATTTGCCTTCAAGTTGAAGATGGTTGGCAAACTCTACGATTAAAATACCATTCTTAGCAATCAGACCAATTAAAGTAATAAGGCCAATTTGGCTATAAATATTAATCGTCGTTAGTTGTAAAAACGGTAGCATCAGAGCACCTGCAAGCGCTAATGGCGCACAGCCAAGTAACACCACAAGTGGGTCGCGGAAGCTGTTAAACTGAATCGTCAGTAAGAAATACACCACAATCATCGACACTAACAGTACGCCGACCATGGTATTGCCTTCTTTACGTAACTGGCGCGATTCACCGGCATGATCGATTGAGTAGCTTGCAGGCAATACTTCTGCTGCAATCTCTTCAACGGCCGTTAAACCTTGCTCTTTGGTTACGTGTGGCAAAACACCCGCTAAGATCCTAAATGAACTTTGCTGATTAAAAGACCCCAATACGCGCGGGCTTGTGAAGGTTCTTAAGCTCGCAAATGCTGATACAGGAATAAGCTCACCAGAGTCTGTGCGGATCTTCATATCTAAGATATTTTCAGGGTTGTAACGGTCACCGTTATCAACAGCTGGAATAACACGATACGCTTTACCGTCTTTGTTGAAGTAATTCACAAAATTGTTCGACATTAAAATGCTAAGCTGCTCGTTCACTGATTGAAGGTTTAGGCCTAAATCAGCTATCAATTCGCGGTCAATTTCTAGTTCTGCTTGTGGTAAATCGATTTTTAAATCGGTATTCACGAACAAGAAGTTACCACTGGCATTCGCTTTTGCGATGATCTCGTCAGCATATTTTTTCATTGCTACTGGGTCGTCATTGGCTCTGACTACCATTTCGATATCGAACTGGCCCGCAGTCGGTAAAGAAGCTGGCAGAATAGGGAACAAACTCAAGCCATTTACACTACCAAGGCGCGCAAATAGGTCGAAGTATAAGTCGTGTACAGAGTTTTCACGTTCTTCATAAGGTGCTAACTGAACCCCTCCGAAACCTGCGGCTGCAGTGATAATTTGCCAAGTGAATTTTGCACCTTCAGTTTCATTCATGACCTTTGCTGTGTCATTCATTCGACTTGAAGTATAAGCCTGAGAAGACTCAGGTGGCGCTTCAACCACGACTTGAATACTGCTTTGATCTTCAACTGGCGCAAGTTCTTTTTGCGACAGTAAATAAAAAGGTGCAGACAACAAAGCGAACACAATTGCAATAAAGAACACTTGTGGACGCCATGCAAACAACTTATCTAATGACTTGGAGTATAAGTTTTGTAGCTTGTCGAAATAGCAATTCACTTTGCGTGTTAGTTTGCCTTCTTTACCCCCTTCAGGGTTCACATAAGCACTCATGATAGGAGACAGCGTAATAGCCACAAGACCTGAAATCAGTACTGCAATAGCCAAAGTAAATGCAAACTCACGGAATAAGAAACCAGTTAAACCTGTTAAGAAGCCAATTGGGGCATATACCGCAGCAAGGGTTAACGTCATGGCAATTACGGGCACTAATAATTGACGCGAGCTGATAAGCGCAGCTTGCAATCGAGGTTTGCCTTCACGCATGTGACGGGCGACATTTTCAACGACTACAATGGCATCATCAACCACTAACCCAACAGACAACACGATGGCAAGAATGGTTAGTAGATTTAATGAAAAGCCCATCATCGAAATAACGGCGATGGCACCTAAAATCGAAATAGGAATGGTCACCAATGGCACAAGCGCCGTTCTGAAAGAGCCCATCATGGCTACAATCACGATGCCTACAAGTAGCACTGTTTCGGCAAGTGTGGTGAAAATCTCTTTAATTGAGTCACGCATATACAAGGTACCATCGTAACCAATTTCGATATTCATACCGTTTGGCAGACTATCGTTGATCTGAGGCAATTTGGCATATAATGCATCACCGATATTGATTTCATTGGCGCCGGGCAGTGCCCAAATAGCCAGAAAAATTGAATCATGAGAATCTAAACGCGCAGTAACCATGCCTTCAGCTTCGCCAATTTCGATGTTGGCAACCGTACCAAGGCGAAGTTGCGAGCCGTTTTGCTCTTTGATGATCAGGTTTTCAAAATCAGCCACACTTTTCAGGCTGGTGTTGGCCATTAAATCGATACGTTGACGGTTGTTTTCACTATAACCTAAGGTCGCAATGGTGTTGTTTGCTTGCAGTGCTGCAAACACATCACTGGCACTTAAATCATAAATAGCGAGTTTATCTTCGTCTAACCAAATTCGCATTGCTGGGTCGCGGCCGCCTTCAAGGGTGACTTTTTGCACGCCCTCAATGTCGCTCATGCTTGGCACAACATTACGAATAAGATAATCACTGACTTCACTGCGCGGTAAGCCTTGCGACTGCACATCTAAATAGAACACGGCATAGGGGCTATCGGCACGCACAATTTGGATTGCCGGGTCTTCAGCCCCTGTTGGTAACTCAAATTTAATTTGGTTGAGCTTAGTAGTTAACTCGGCAAGTGCATCTGTAGTGCTATGGTTGAGCTCAAGCCAAGCGGTCACTTTACTAAAGCCCGCAGTCGTTACTGAGTCAACATAATCGACGCCAGGTACGGTTGAGGTTACACGTTCAATCGGCTCTGTCACATAGCCTTTGACGACATCAGCAGACGCACCGGTATACACCGTATTGATAACCAGTGACGCACTTTCAATCTTAGGGTATTGCTGTACTGAAATCTTTTGCGCGGCGTTTAGGCCTGCCAAGATGATCAATACCGATAATACAATCGCAAGTACGGGGCGATTGACAAAAATGTCCATAAAAGAAGGTTTATTTTCATGCAATGCACTCATTACTGACCTCCGGTGTTATCGTCCGTCGTGGCTAATTGCTCATCGAATGGTGCGGTATAAACTAAAATACCTTCTCTTAATTTAAATGCACCTTCACCAGCAATAAACTCACCGCCATTTAGGCCAGATAACACAACTTGTTGGTCACCCAACTTTTCACCTAATATCACTTTAATCGGTTTGGCGCGCCAGTTTTGTTGCTCATCTTTTTCAAGTGCATAGACAAACTCACCGAAGTGGCTACGAGTGATGGCTGCAATAGGCACAACAACCGCATCGGTTGTGTATAGCGGCACACGCACACTGGCAATTTGGTTATGAGTGAGCGCGCCATTTAGATTAGCGATTTCGGCTCTGTAGCTTTGTTGTCGAGAGTTGACATCTAGCATCGGCATTTTAGCGATGATTTTTGCTACCACTTCTGACGTTTGCTGATTAACCAGTGCGACTTTTATTTCTTCGCCGATTTTAGGCTGACGAAGTGTTTGCGGCACTGAGAAATCGACCCAAATGGTATCATTCAGGCCCACTAAAGTGGTGATTTGAATATTTGCATCGATAAGTTGACCAACTTGATATTGGCTTAGGCCAACTTGACCTTTGAAAGGGGCGGTAACGGTTTTTTTGTTAATAACGGCATTGAGGTTTTCTACTTCGGCTTTAGCAACGGCTACGTCAGCGCGGGCTTTGTCGACTTCATCTGGGCTAATGCGCTTTTGTTGCAGAAGTTTAGTTACTCGTGCATAGGTTGACTCGGCCAAAGTAACACGCGCTTTTGCAGCAGCAAGCTTAGCTTTTTCGACACTGGTATCTAAGCGCAGTAACACTTGGCCTTTTTTGACAATGTCACCGGGTTTAAAGCCAACGTAAGTGATAGGGCCCGGATACTCATTACTAATATCAATAATGCTCGGTGCTTTTAACTGGCCGATAACCTTGCTCGTTTGCGTATACTCAATCGTTTCAGCGTAAACGCTAGTCACTGATGCAGAAGGCTCTGGGAAAGATTCGCCAAATGCGATCATAGCCTGAATTTGGTTAAACTTAGTAAGTCCTAGACCGCCTATAACCGTAAAGATAATGACAATGCTGACAATCCAGCGTTTAATATTCATAGTGTTGCTCCCTTAACGTAATTCTAAATTAATAAGTGCTTGCTCAATTCGCTCAAGAGAATCTGGCGTGATTGGAGACTGCCAAGGGTAACTATTGAGAAGGCGAATTGTGCTGCGAATAATTGGTGCGTTGAAGGCTAAAGGCTCTAGTAGAGAAGCTGTACCCTCAATAATTTGTTGCTGTTGTTTAACGCGTAAAACTTGCTCGTAACCCACAGTTAGTGCCCAGCCGCTGACGATAATTTCTTCAATGACTTCACTTAAATTGGGCACTTCTTTGAGCTCGCCGGCGTTGATCCCTTCCATGATGGCGAGCTTGAACCCTTGCTCGCAAAGGTTGCAGGCTTCAATTGTTTTGCTGGACCATAATGACGAGGCACGTTTAATCACCGCTTCGTTGGTTGCGTAGGACTGCAACTCATAATCAAACTCAAAACACTGCAGCTTTTTAGGGGCAATCAGGGTAACTGCCAACATTTTCTCTGGGGTAGAAAGAGGAAGTTTTAAAACACGTTCGAATACCGATGAGGCATGTCTAAATGATTGAAAAGCAAGCGCGAGTACGATGTCCTCTTTACTTTGAACAAACTTATACACAGAACCCATCGACAAGCCTGCAAGGCGGGCAATTTTTGCCATAGTAAAATCGGTAATTGAGGACTCTTGAATACACTGAACAGCCGCATCAAGGATCATTTCTTGTTGCTGTTCGGGGCTGAATTTTGGTGCTGGCGCCATACTTTTTATCTCATAAATTCTTAGAATAACCACATTCGAATGGCATTCGAATGTGGTTATTCTAGTTTTCTTTGAGGTTTTGTCAACCAATGACAGGTTAGAAAACCCACTTATTTGATTTTTAAAAATTGCTTATTAAATAAACTCAGAGAGTTAGCTTAAAGCGATTGAGTGACGCACTTTAAAACCTCGAGTAAGGCTAAGGTCAAGGACTTATTTGAAAGATTTTTAGAATAGTTTTATTAAGCGTTATTTAATCGTTGGTGGGCTTGTAAAGACTAATATGGGCCAGCTCTTGAACTGAGCAAAGCCTATAAAAGCAAGACCAGTCATAAAATCCCTGCTAACAATATAAAGGAGAAGATGCCACTAAAACCGAAAATGACACCGTGTCAGTTTAAATATATTGTTGCTTCAGGTTTTATTACGGCTAACCGTGCTAGGTTCTACTAAAACCAAAAATGACACCATGTCAGTTTAAATATATTGTTGCTTCAGATTTTATTACGTCTAACCGTGCTAGGTTCTACTAAAACCAAAAATTACAGCGTGTCAGTTCAAATATACTATTTTAGGTTTCATTAAGACTAACCAAGCTAGGTTTCACAATTGGTTTACCGTCTTTATGAAAAAACGGATTAGGGCTTCCTTTTCTAAGCACTTTCCAGATAAGCAGCTTTCTTATGATCGTAAACAAAAGACTTATCTTTGATTTTCCGACTTTCAGTTTGTTTGAAGGGTTACCTGTGGCATATTCTGTATATACAGAGCCAATGATTGGACCTACTTTAGAATCAATGTTTTGATCTGACGCTACAAACGAATGTATCAATCCCACAAAAGGTAAATTTAACCCAACTGTATTCCCTATTGGGGTTTGACAGCATGATGTATACCAACGATATAAACCCTTTTCACTAAACCTAAGGCAGGAAATATTCTCTATGCCATGATTGATTCTTATACGTGAAGGGTCGATTTGGAATATCTCTGTACCACCAAATTCATTTAAAATATCGTCAGTATTATTGAACTGTTTGGCAAAGTTTCGGCAATCTTCACAGTAGCAAACCAATCGATTACC
>CAYZOE010000165.1:0-5889 GCA_964479805.1 uncultured Pseudoalteromonas sp.
CTTCTTCATTCGCGACTATCGAAACTGAAGGCAAGGTCGAAACTAGCATAGCTCGAGATTTTACCGTTAAAGTTGATGTCAAAGGTTTAAATGCTGATAGCATTTATTACTATCGTTTTATCATCGAAGAGCTCGATGAGCCTGTTGTATCGCCAGTCGGTCGCACTAAGACATTACCTCAATATGATGTATCTGAAGTAAAGCTGGCTATGACATCTTGTTCGCATTTTAGCTATGGCTATTTTAACGTCTATGCTCGCATCGCAGAAATGGATGATCTCGATGCAGTTTTACATTTAGGTGACTATTTATATGAGTACGGTAACGAAGATGTTTATCGTAACCCGTTATTATGGAAGAGGCTGGTAGAGCCAAAGCATGAAATGGTGTCACTCAATGATTACCGCTTACGTCATGCGACGTATAAAACAGATGAAGATTTACAAACCCTGCACCAAACCCACCCCATGATCTGTATTTGGGATGATCATGAGTTTACCAATGACACTTGGCGTGGCGGTGCGCAAAACCATAATGACAATGAAGGCGACTGGCAAACCCGTGCCAATGCAGCCATTCAAGCATATTATGAGTGGATGCCTATTCGAGAGCCTCAAAGTGGTAACCGTGAAAAGGCGTATCGCAAATTCGAATTTGGCCAGTTGCTGCATTTAAATATGCTCGATACCCGTTATGTTGGTCGCGATGAGCAAGTCGATGTGAAAGACGATGCGCGCCTTGATCCTATGCGAACTTTATTGGGCTTTGAGCAAGAGCAATGGTTAGAAGACAACCTGCTCGATGCCAAAAATAATGGCGTGAAGTGGAATTTAATTGGTCAACAAGTGCAAATTATGCAAATTCAGATGTTTGGTAAACCCATTAACGCTGATGCATGGGATGGCTATCCTGCCGCTCGAGACAGACTACTTAACTTTGTTGAACAAAGAGACATTAAAAATGTGGTGTTCTTAACTGGCGATGTACACTCATCTTGGGCTGCCGATATTGCTAAAAACCCATATGACTGGCGCGAGTATAACCGCTTTACCCATGATGGTGCACTTGCCGTTGAAATTGTTACACCTTCTGTCACTTCGCCGTCAATTCCTGTACCGGGTTTGCAGCAAATAGTGGGAGATGTCGGCAATATCCTAAAACCAGAAAACCCACATATTCGTTATGTTGACCTTAAAAACCGAGGTTTTGTCACCCTTAACATCAAGCAAGACAAACTCACTTCTCAATGGCACCATGTACCAATTGTTGGTTTTAAAAATAACCAGTCATTCGTTGATAGAACCCTGTATGTTAATTCAGGCGAAGCCAAACTGCACAAATTGTAATCTGGCAATCAGCACGCGAATTTGAACACAAGGGGAGCTTAGCTCCCCTTAAAGTCATGAAGAAAAGTATTTAAATGATGTTCATAGAAAAGAATAGACATTGACTGTTTTATCTCGGCCTTTGAGTTTTACATCCGCAACCCAAGCTAAATCCGACATCTCTGATTTTTCTGCGGTGTCTTCACTGACAAGTAATACTTGCCCAAGCTCTTTGGTCTTGCTCTCTATTCTCGCTGCGACATTAACTGTGTCACCAATCACGGTGTAATCCATACAACTCAAACTCCCCACATTACCTGCAATGGCTTCACCACTGTGAATACCAATGCCAATTTCAAGCTGTGGTAGGCCCTGCTCGGCAAATTGCTTATTTAACTCAATCAATTCTTCAAGCATGCCCTTTGCTGCATCTATTGCACATTGAGCGCTATTCATTCCTGCTTGTGGTGCACCAAACACAGCCATAATGGCGTCACCGATAAATTTATCTATCATGCCATCATGTTTAAAAATAGGATTACTCATGGCTGAGAAATACCGATTTAGAATACGAGTAACCACCTCTGGTTCATTGCGTTCACATAAGGTGGTGAAATTACGAATATCGGCCATCAAAATCGTTACTTCTCGGCGCTCACCGCCCGGCTCTATGTCAACGGCACCGGTTTCAACCGCGCTAACCAGCTTTTCAGGCAAATAGCGTAATAATCTTTCGCGATGACGCAAGCGTGTATATGTATTGGTAATGTAATGAGAAATTGACCACGCGAGTAACCCTGAGAATAGCACGATGATCTGTTCGTGGATCTCTATGGTTCGGTCAGTCTGGCTGTGCTCTAAAATAAGCGTTGTCGCAGCTAAACAACACAGCGTTGAAAAGTAAATAATCACACGACCTTGCCTGAATGCACTCATGACATTAAATAGGATTAGCGCGCTGATCAGCATCAACTCAAATTGTGTTTGGTGCAGATCGCGTAAGAAGTGCCCTATCTCAGCCAAATATTCCATTTCTAATGTGATCCCTAAAATAATCACATAATCGAATAAAATAGATACATACTTGAGCCAAGGCTTATAGCTGCCTTTGGTTGCCCAGTGCCTAACCAGCCAACACCAAGCTGCTGTTATTACCATCGAGCCAAGATCGACACTGATTAAAATTAAATCCAGTCCCTGACTGAGCGTACCAACAAGCAATTCAAGTAAAAACAGCGCCATCAAACCAAAAAAACGAATTTTGTTGATGTGGTTTTCCATTTCCATTTCGCGCTGCTGATAGCAATCTGTCAGCAATGCATCAAAGCTGTCATCAATATGTTTCAACCATTTCATAAGTTTAAGTGTTCTGCTTTTTTATTAAACATAGCTTGTCATAACAATGAGTACGAAAAATGAAGGCAAAAAATAATGGTAGGGTATGAAAAAAGGCAATTTAGTTACCTAAATTGCCTTTGTAAAACAAAGTGTGGGAATTACTTAATTGAAACTTTTATTGTTGGCATAAACCTTTATCAGCCCAAACGTCCCATGGACCTGAGAACTGTTCTGGATTTTGACCTTGGTTCCACCACTTAGCCTGATATAAACGACCATTTAGCGATGTTTGTGCATCAGGTAAGAACACTGCGCCGGCTGTCCAAGCTGGTACACCATTACAGCCAGCATTTGAATCTGATGATACGTTGACTGTCTTAGATACACGGTGAGATAAGCCCTCAGCGTCGGTTACTTCTAGGCTTACTGAGTAAGAACCTGCTTGTGCATAGCTGTGTGATGGGTTAGCAAGTGAGCTTGAACGACCATCTCCGAAGTTCCATGCATAAGATGCTACACCTTTATCATCCGTCGCTTGCTGAGTGAATGATACGCTCAAACCGTTAGTATTGAATGAGAACGCTGATACAGGCGCTTGGTTGTCACCACCGCCTGAGCCACTACACTTGCCTAACTTTTTCCAAACATTAGTGAATACATTAGGCTGTGCACCTGTTGACCACCAAGTTGCTTCGTACTGATAACCGTTGTAAGACACTTTGTCACCTGCACGGTATGACTTAGTTGCCGACCATGCTGCAACACCACTACAACCGCCAGTATTACCATCTGTAATGCTGACAATTGAAGACTTACTCGCTGTTTGACCAGCTGTGTCTGTTACAGTTAGTTTAACCGTGAAATCACCTGTACCGCTATAAGTGTGACTTGGGTTTTGCTGTGAACTGGTTGCGCCATCACCAAACTGCCAAGCATAGCTAGAGATGCCTTTATCGTCTGATGAACCATCAGTAAACTGAACTGTTTTACCATTCACTGCCGCAGTAAATGATGCCACTGGCGCTGTATCACCTGTGCCACCACCACAGCTTGAGTTAGCTAGATAATCATAAGCCGCTTTTGCTTGAACAATACCGTAACCATAAGAAGTATCTCGGCCTGCACTGCCCTTATCTTTTGCTGTCGCATTAAGCGCATCACGAACTTGTTGGTTAGAACAATTTGGGAAGTGACTCCATACCAATGCAGCGACACCCGATACGTGTGGGGTTGCCATCGAGGTACCACTTATACTTTTATAGCCGTTGTTATTCCAAGTCGAGTTTACATTAACACCCGGTGCTGCAATCTCAACTTGACTATTGTATTGCGAGAACGACGCTTTGCTCTCACTGCTATCAACCGCGGCAACCGATACAACTGCGTCGTAAGATGCTGGATAACTCATTGAGCTGTTACCATCGTTACCCGCTGCTGCAATATGTAACATACCCTGCGCATAACTATTCGCAAATGCTTGACGTTCAGCTGAAGATTGGCCAGAACCACCTAAACTCATACTGGTGATGTTTGCGCCAGCTTGCTGACATTGCTCAATGGCTTTAATTAAGTCAGAGCCATATGCCCAGCGGCCTGAGTCATTGAATACTTTAACAATGTGAAGACCAAGCTGACCCGATGGGTTAACACCCACAACACCTTGACCATTACCACCAATGGCCGCAATCGTGCCCGCTACATGTGTACCGTGACCGTTGCCATCGTTATACCAATTACCAGTATCATTACTGCCGTAGCCGTCGTCACCTGTGATCCCAGTCGATGGAAGATCTGGGTGGTTAAGCGTGTAACCTGTATCCATAATACAAACTTTACGGTTACCCGACATGCTATCGCTCAGCTGGTTAGCTTGCACCATGCCAATACCGTAAGGCGTGCTCTCAGCTAGCAAATGACGCTTAGGATCCACTTCAATTGATACAACATCTGAACGAGACGCAATTTGCATTCTTTGTTGTAATGTCAACTCAACTGACACTGCATTAATCGATGGTAAAACTTGAACAGCTTCGGCAGCAACATCATCAGCAACCGATTGTAGACGGTTAAACTGAAGCTGCTTAGCTTGCATTGGGCTTAATTTAAATGGTAAAGCCACTGCTTGATTTTCTTTTTTCAACGTCACAATGTAACGCTGCTCTTGATCAAAATTCTCCCCTAAAACTTCAGGTAATGAACCCGAAGCATATACCGTTGGGACCAACGTACCGCAAAAAATTAAAGCTTGTGTTGTTTTATTTAGTCTTGCTTTCATGGCGATGCCTTATCTTATTGTTTAGGTGCGCAAACGGTTAACAACCCGTTTACAAGAAACAAGGAAAGAGCAAATGTCCAACGCTGTCAATTTGTTTTTATTTTAGGTGCAAAAGCTCTAATCGTAACGATTTCAGCTGTAAAAATTTCATTACATAGATATAGATACGTATATACGTCTAGATACACAGAGCTTGAACAAAGTTTGTACTAACTTAATTACAGCTGCACAAAATTTGTTACTAAATTGTTATAACCCAGAGTAATAAGGTATGTTTATATGATTTGAAATAGTCTAAAAGATTACACGATTCACCGATGACGCACTGAATAGAAATTCAACTTGAGTGAAATAAAAAACATTAAAAAGATGGGAGTATTCAGATAATTTAAACGTTAACTTACTGCTCTCTCATAACGATAATCATCAATATACTTAGAATTTATGACAACATTATTTTTCAGCTTAGCGGTTCTTATAAAACCACTCTTTTCTAGCAGTTTTATAGATGACGTATTATTTACCGAGCAAATGGCAATCAGCGTTTGAATGTCTAATGCAGTAACGGCAAATTTGACAACTGCCTCAAGCGCCTCAAAAGCATACCCTCTGCCCTGTTTATTTGGACTCAATAAAAACCCAACTTCAGCTACTCTTGATTTGTGATCAAGTATTTTGATTGAGATATTGCCAACTTTATCGCCTGTGTTTGTTTCAGTTATCCCAAAACATAACCAATCATGGCTGTTGCTATCCCAAGACTGAGCAAAAGCCTCAAAGCCAGCCTCGGCTTCTTCTAACGTGCTAGGATCATAACAGTGTTCCATCACCCCAGGGTCCATACATAACTCAATAAAAAGAGGCTTATCACTTTCATTTAAAGGGGCTAAGGTAAGTCTTTCAGTAACTAATTTTGTTTTGTTCATTCATCTTTCTTATTTTTTTGGCGCT
>CAYZOE010000166.1:0-5791 GCA_964479805.1 uncultured Pseudoalteromonas sp.
GTGTTTATGAAGGAAAACAACACTGGGTAGATATTCAGCTGATAAAAAACTTAAAACACAAGCCTTAACTATTAAAGGCTAAATATCGCTTAGGTTGAACGGGTATTTAGCCCCTTTTGACTTCATTAATTTTTAATAATACCAACCTGATTAGGCTCATCTATACTTTTAAAATATAACGCTCGCTTTCGCTGAGGTTGATGACATGACGGTACAATTTCTGAGCATGCTTTTTATTATCAGTATTTCTAGCTCTTGTTTATTGGCGGCTCAACCAAAAAGTTCGGCCGTTGATTCTTTGGAATATATAAAAAAGTTTTCTCATGTTGCGCCTGAGCGATCTCGTCAAGAATTAATACAAAGCTTTCATCTCGGTAAAGAACTAAAACTAAACAAGCAGTTAGAGTGGTACACACTTGGAGGAACGATAGGACTAAAGTTAAATGACTTATCGCTTTTTAAGCGCTCAGTCTCTGAGTTAGGCAAGCTAATTGATAAGAACAGTTCAGCTTCAGAAGCCTCGACATTGTTAACTTTATTAGGTCACTACAGTCTCAAATCCAATTACTTATCAGTGGCAAAGCAAGCATACTTTTGCGTGTTTAAAAAATCTAAAACAGATCAAAACAAGTTGAGGGCCTCTTACCGAGTATCAAATTCACTGTTGAGCGAAGGTAATGTGATTGAGGCCGAAAAAATTATGAATCAGCTATTATTTATTGCTGAAGCAAAAAATCTTAAGGCTTGGTTGGGAGGAATAAAAAGTACATTGGGCATTTATGCTTTACATGTGAAAGACTACGCCAAAGCTAAGCGCTTGTTCAAAGAGTCCATGTTGGCGCACCAAGACTTTCAAAACTACTCTGGTGAATTCAACTCAGGATTAAATCTACTCCTGTCATTTGCTCTCGATAGTGATAATGACTTTGAGCGCATTATAGATAGGGTGAAAGGGTTAGCGAATAAGAATGATGACCGTGATAGATTAAACTTACTTAGGCTGATCGAAATATTGTATGAAGTGAAAACGATAGGCTTAAGAAGTTGGCACCAAGAAGCCGCGAAAGACATTCTGGTAAAAATTGAATCTAGCACAGTGAGGAGTGCAGCTAAGAAGTTTATTTGGCCAGAGCTTAAATTAAAAGTTTCAGAGACTAAGCAACAACAAGCCCCCAATTGGATAACAGATAAACTTGTTGATTTTGATTGCCCTGTAAGTGAGTTTTACTCTAAAGATATTGTCGAGTCACTACTTAAAATGAAGTGAAATATTGCTCTTACTCATTGGTAAAATATAGGCATGATGAGTATTTACAAGCTGCAAAATAATCCTCTGACTTTCGTTTAATAATTTTTTCAACTAGAAGGCGTATGCTGCTTATTTAAAGTTTGCACAAATAAAGAATATTAATTCTTTATTTGTGCATAATAATTCTTTAAAGTTGTAGCCAATATCCATTGATGGTTGAACAAAGGTAAGCTGCAGGTGCGTACAACTGAACTCGTAGACGGTTTTCGTCAATCAACGCCTTATGTAAATGCGCATAGGGGGAAAATATTCGTAATCATGCTTGGTGGAGAGGCGATTGATCAGCCTGGCTGTCGCAGTATTATTAATGATATTGCGTTACTGACGAGTCTCGGTATCAAAATTGTATTGGTATTTGGCGCGCGACCTCAAATTAATGAGGCTCTGAGTGATGCAGGCATAATTACCCAGTTTCATAATGATGTACGGGTAACCGACAATGAGTCGCTTAAAGTCATCAAGCAAGTTGCAGGTGCTATGCAACTCGACATCACCGCGCGTTTGTCTAAATCGTTAAGCAGTACCCCCATGTTGGGCTCTAACTTGAATGTTGTCAGTGGTAACTTTGTGATCTCTCAGCCTTTGGGCATTGATAATGGTGTCGACTATCATCACTCAGGCAAAGTGCGTCGTATCGACGTAGACGGTATTCGCCATCAATTGAACAACAACAGCATTGTATTGCTTGGCCCGATCACCGCATCGGTCACCGGTGAGAGCTTTAATTTAACGGCAGAAGAAATCGCTACCCAAGTCGCGCTAAAACTCAATGCAGATAAGATGCTGGGCTTCTGTAAAGAGGCGGGGATCTTAGATGAGAATGGCGAAGCGCTGGCTGAACTCATGCCAAATGAAGCAGAGCAGGTGTTAGCACGTTATCGTGAACAAGGCTCTACTTGTATGAGTGCCTCGGTATTTTTGCAAGCGGCTATTGATGCATGTCGTGGCGGTGTGCACCGTTGTCACCTAATGAGTTATGAAGAAGATGGTGCCTTGCTGCAAGAACTGTTCTCTCTTGATGGCATTGGTACGCAAATCGCGCCGCAAAGTTCTGAGCAATTGCGTAGCGCAACGATTGGCGACATTAATGGCATTATCAATTTAATTCGCCCGCTCGAAGAACAGGGTTACTTGGTTCGTCGCTCTCGTGAGCAATTAGAAATAGAGATTGAACAGTTTAGCGTAATAGACCGCGATGGCGTGATTATCGCCTGTGCTGCACTTTATCCATTTGATGAAGAGAACATGGGCGAATTTGCCAGCCTTGCCGTCCACCCGCAATATCGAGATGCAGATCGTGGCAGCATTCTACTTCGATCGGTCATCAATAAAGCTAAGCGCGTCGGTTATAAAAGTTTATTTGCACTGACAACACGCAGTATTCATTGGTTTTTAGAGCAAGGCTTTGATTGTGTAGGGGTTGAAGACTTACCAGATAAAAAACGTTCGCTTTATAACTACCAAAGACGCTCTAAGGTATTGAAGTTAGACCTCACAAGGTTGCCGAAAAATAGATAACGCTAGCGATTTTTAAAAGTGCAAAAATGGAAGCCATAAAGGCTTCCATTTTTCATTAAAATTCAAAGTTAACTTGCACAGGGTAGTGATCAGAGAGCTCGTTGTAGTAACCGTTATGGTAGTAACTGCCAGAGGGCAAGTTCCAATTACCGCGCAAATAACTCCAATAAAAATCATTCTCTGCTTTAGGGTAGCGCACAGACATTTCTGGGGAATTAACAGGCTGTTTGTGATCTTGATGCCAAAACACATAATCAAGCGTATCGTTATATTCTAAGCTGTAGTCGAAATAGTAGGCGTTAGCTTTGGTAAACCAGTTATGCTTTGCAGGAAATGACCCGATTACTGGTGTTTTAAATAACAACCCGCCTCGAACTACATCAAGCATATCTGCAACTTCCGCTTGATTACTCCATTCTACATTCATATCACCACCAATGATAACTGGCTCTGAAGCTGGAATGTTCTCTCGCTCAATAAAATTTTGTATTTCACCTAACTGCCCCATGCGTACAGCATGCTCTTCTTCAGTGTTGTCATCGTGTGTTGCTTGTAAATGTGTGCCAATTAAATGGTACTTGGCACCATTCTTGTTAATTACGACGTAAGCAAAACCTTTATTTGCAAAGTTATCCCAGCTGTCAGTTAGGCTATTGTTAAACACATGTGCTTTTTGTGTCACGATAGGGTGCTTCGATAAGATAACGACACCCCCACGAATAACAAAGGGGTTGTTTGAACAGTCGCCTGTTAAACTTTCCCAGCCATAGCCACTGCAATCTTGACCAACATTTGGTGTTTGATATGGGTAAAGATGAGAGAGTTTTGCTAACGCTTGCTCTGATTCAGTATTAAATGCTTCACTGATAAGGATAACATCCGGGCTGTCGCTAAGATTTAAAATTGTTGTTGATAGATGCTCAGCGCGATTGGCTTGATCCCAATCCTGAACGTTCAGTTGCATAATATTGTAAGCCATTACTTTTAATGAGTCGGCATTGCTATGTGGACTTAATAGAGCCAAAGCACACAATAAGACACACTGTATTTTCATTTTGTTCTCCACAATTATTTTATGATTTAAATCATCAATGACATTTGAACACTCCAATTGCTTGAAATAACGACCTAAAAAAGATGTTATTTCACGGCTAAAGTAGTGTTGTTAAGTGTCGGTTTAATTGCGTTAAAATGCTTTTTATATGAAGGTTTTCAGGTGGTTATATTACGGATTTATGGCTTTTCTGTTGCGCTCAACGATAAGAGAAACATAGTCAATAATAAGTTACCACTTTAGCAATGAATACATTTGCCGATAACAGATAAATTGTTAATAAAATTCAGGAAGAATAATGCGTATTGGCAATACAATACCCATCTATCTTAATGCGTCTACTAACGCACAAGACCAGAACGTACAAACGGAAAAAACGGAAAAAATAGAAAAAGCGGAAGAAGCAACTGAAAGCCAGGATGAGTCGATCCATATTTCAATGGAAGGCAGAAAAAAACTCCAAGAAGAATCGGAAGACCCCAAAGATAAACTCCCACAGCATATTAAAGAAATGATAAAGGCCATTGAGCGGCTTATAGAGATGATCGAAGCTGCAAAAGAGGCGCTTGCTGAGGCAAAAGAAGCCAGCTACCCAGATGATGACACGAAACGAGATGTGCTGGATATGCATCAGAATCAGATTAATAGTCTCGAGTTTGCACGTCATGATGCCATTAAAATGCTACAAGAGTCGATGAAAGAAGCGGGGGTTTCTGAGCCGGGTATTATTGCTGAGCTGATGCGTTAAGAGGCGCAAGGATCTACATGGGATTATTAAAATGTCGTGTTACTATTGAATGTCTCCGGTTTTTAGTGGACATTCAAAATTGCTGTTAAGGTTATTTAAATTATATTTATATTTGATTGGCGAGTATTAGCGTTTAATTTATATCTCAAAAACTAAAACCTGCTACATTTGTTATGTTATAACAATTTGTTAATTGTTATGTTAATTTAATAGTAGTGGTGAAGTTTATGGAAACAATAAGTGCAGAGTCTCTTGCTGAGATGGAACAAAAAATCATTAATGCGCCAGAA
Organism: uncultured Pseudoalteromonas sp.; assembly: GCA_964479805.1. Taxonomy (GTDB): domain Bacteria; phylum Pseudomonadota; class Gammaproteobacteria; order Enterobacterales; family Alteromonadaceae; genus Pseudoalteromonas. The sequence continues at coordinate 4,920 of CAYZOE010000166.1, forward strand.
GAGGAGTATATGAATGATGAACAGCTGGCGTTTTTTAGACTAAAATTAGTAGAGCTTCACGACACGACGCGTGAGCGTATTCGAGAAGCGAAAGAGCAGATGCTGAATAAACCTGATACGACAGATCCACTAGATAAAGCGGCTTGGGAAGAGCAATCTAATTTATTAATTCGTATTGTCGAGCGTGAGCAGCGCTTGTTACCTAAGATCCAACAATCGCTTGAACGTATTCGTCACGAAACTTATGGTTTTTGCCTTGAATCGGGTGAGCCGATAGGTATTCCCCGTTTGTTGGCGAGACCGACTGCGGAGTACAGCATTGATGTTAAATCAGTGATGGAAATGAAAGAGCACTTACAAAAAGATTAAATTACCAAAATACTCGCTAGTAAAAGTATGAAGTTAGCTGCAAGTAAGCAGCTAACTCAGGCACTTTTTATGAGTTTTGCTTGTTTAACCAAGTTGTAGGTCAAGCAATGGCGCGAGTGCATCAAGTTGTTTATTGAGTGCATTAAACTGGCGCAGGTTCGCAAGGAGTGCGCGTTGAAGTGTTTTGTTTGCTGAGCTTTGCTCTAGTTCTTGCTCTAATAAACCGAGCGTGTTGTAAATTTCTTCCTCAATTGCATTGTCTTGGCTTTGTGCAAACTGTTTGATCTCTTCGAGCAAATCTTTAATTGCTTGCTGCTGCATAAATTTACTATGCGATGGCAATGGCATCGGAAAGTTCTCTTTAGTCAAAAATGGAGTGACCGATTGGTCAATTAGGTTGTTGGCGATACTTTTGACATTCAGTTGAATGTATTTTGCGCAATGGTCTAGTGAAAACTTGGCTTCGTCGAGTGCTAAAAAGATGGTGTATTCTTGTAATAACG
>CAYZOE010000167.1:0-5682 GCA_964479805.1 uncultured Pseudoalteromonas sp.
AAAGTGGAAACTTTTGGACGCTGACAGGTGGAAACTTTTCAACGCTGATTGACAGCCCACTTTTAAACTTAATAAAATTTCTCGATATTTTTTTAGTTCAAGACAAAAAACAAGGATAGTTGACGATTTTAAAGGAAGGGAATAATATCAGAAAAAACAAATAAAAAACCCCCACTGGGAGGGTTTGGTCGCTTAGAAGCGTAGCCTACGAAAAAACAATTTCATTGGTATGAAAAGCATTCAATAGACCTTAGTCGGTTACACTGTAATTTGATTATACATAGGGAGACAATATGGTCAAGAAAGTTTTGGGCTTGGATTTAGGTAGCAATTCATTGGGGTGGGCTTTACTTGAAGAAACCGATGGCTCAGCTAGCGGTATTATTGACATTGGTAGCCGTATATTTACAAAAGCTGTAGAAGATTTGGTCCCAACACCTAAAAATGTAAAGCGACGAGATATGCGCCTAGGTCGGCGTGTTATACAGCGGCGCTCACGCCGCAAGCAACGTATGCTGAACTATCTTGTGGCCTTAAAGCTTCTTCCTAGTGAGTTACAAGGCGACACCCAGCCTGAAATTATTCTTAATGAACTCGGTGATCCTTATGAACTGAGGGCTAAAGGCTTAGATTCACAATTAACAGCATATGAGTTTGGCCGTATATTGCTTCACTTTGTTGCAAGGCGTGGCTTCTTAAGCACCAAGAAACAAGTTGCCGGTGATTTGATTGATGACCCTGATACGATTGTGTTTTTGAGTGAGCTGGATGACAAGCCAACGAAAGATAAAGATGAGGGGGCGTTTAAAGCGGACATTGGAGAAGTAAGAGCGGCTATTAATGAATCCGGAGCTAGAACATTAGGTGAATACCTATATAAATTAGCACAAGGACAATGCAAGAGAAATCGTAGTCATGAAGGCGGTCATCTTCGTACAGATAGGAGAATGTATCAAGACGAGTTAGCACTTATCTGGGAAAGGCAGAGACAACATTTCGAACATTTACCTGATGATTTCATGGCAAAGGATCAAGGGGTTAAGCAAATAATCTTTTACCAACGGCCTTTAAAACTAAAAAAGGATAGAGTGGGAAAGTGTTCGTTAGAACCCAAAAACAATCGAGCAACTATGGCGCGCCTTGAAGTGCAGCGATTCCGCTATTTGCAAGATATTAACAATTTACAATACTTTGAGCGTCACACGGATCAATGGCTAAATATTAGTGATAAAGATAAACAGGCTTTGGCTGAGTATTTTGAGAGCCATCCTAAAATCACGATGAGACCACTGAAGAAATTATTAGGTCTTGATAATCTGACTAAATTGAATTTAGAAGCTAAGAACTTAAAGGGTAATGTCACTGCCTGTGAAATACGCTCAGTACTTAATGAGCAATGGGATAATTATTCAGAAGAAAGTCAGTATGCATTGGTTGAGGACTTACTCTCAATTAAGAAAAAGTCTGCGCTAAAAACAAGACTTATTAAGCATTGGCATTTAGACAAGTCAAAAGCTATTGCGCTTTGTTTGGTTGAGTTCGAGCCTGGCCATAGCAACCTATCATTGAAAGCTATACATAAATTATTACCTTTTCTAAAGCAGGGGCTAATTTACAGTAAAAAAGGTCACGAATCAGGGGAGTTAGGCGCACTACAGGCCGCTGGCTATGATGATATTTCTGAAGAGCTGAAAATACTTGATAAGCTGCCTAAGCCTATTGAAACCAGTAACCCAATTGTTAATAAAGGACTGCATGAGCTGAGGCGTGTAGTGAACGCTATTATTAAGCAATACGGTAAACCTGATGTCGTTCGCATTGAAATGGCGCGTGACTTAGAAATGAACACTAAAAGATATAAAGAGAATGAAGCGAGACAGGCAAAAAATAAGAAAGAAAATGAGAAGGCAGTTGATGCCTTTAGGGATTTAAATCTAGGTAAATACCCTAGTCATAATGACAAAATAAAATATCGGTTATGGGAGGAACAAGGGCATTGTTGTGCTTATAGCAATAAAACAATTCCACTAAGCACTGTGTTTACTGCGCAAGTTGAGATAGATCATATTTTGCCGTATAAAAAATCATTGGATGATTCTTATATGAATAAGGTCTTGTGTTTTACCGCAGAAAATAGCACCAAAGGAGACAGAACACCTAAGGATGCATGGGGCGGTAATGATGAAAAGTGGACGCAAATAACGCAAGCTATCAGCCACTGGAAAGGCGTTGATTCAAAAGTTAAACGTTTCTATCAAACAGAGACTGATTTACAGGAGCGTGATTTTATTTCCTCGCAACTTAATGATACACGTTATATCGCTAAATTAGCATTAGAGTATATGAAGCATTTAGGCTGCGATGTATCTGTAACGAAAGGCTTTGTTGTTTCACAAATTCGTCACCAATGGGGGTTTAATGACTTGATTGGTGAAGTGAATAAAAAAGATCGGACGGACCATCGGCATCATGCGATAGATGCAGTGGTGATTGCAGCAACTTCACGCCAGTTATATAAGAAAGCGGTTAATCAAATTGAGAATAATAAACTTAAAATTGATCCGCCTTATCTAGAAATACGAGATGAGCTAGCTCTGCAATTAAAAGATACAGTCGTTTCCCACGCAAGTCAGCGGAAACTATCCGGAGAGCTACATGAAGTGACAGGTGCAGGCTATATTGAGAGGCATGGTGGATTAGTTTACCGTAAGACTCTGACACCAGATCTCACAGCTAAAAAGGCTAAAGGCATTATTAAAAGCATTGTTGATAAAACAGTTCAAGGTATTGTTCAGGATCATCTAGAAAATCATGAGGATGATCCAAAGAAAGCGTTTGCTGATGGAGTAACGATTTATCATAAAGATGGTAAAACACCGATTAAGCGTGTTCGGATATTACAGTCAACAGCAACAGAAGAGACCTTGAGGCAGAATAAGTTCGGTGTTAAAGATAAGTCAGGTAAGGTGTTTAAATATATGACCTATGGCAATATGCATCATGTTGAGATACTAAAGCATCAAGGAACAGGTAAATTTAAAGGTGAATTTATCACTATGATGCAAGCCAGTCATAGGGCAAAGGGGGTACAGAGTGCGCTAAACCCAGAAGGATACAAGCAGCCAATAGTCAGAATGTTTCATGGGGGTGAGTGGCAATTCGTGATGGTGCTACATATCAACGATCTAGTAGGCATTGATAGGGAAGGTGTGACAGTTTTATATCGTGTGCAGCAACTTGAGTCTCCTAATCGTTTAACATTAAGACTTAATACGGCAGCCACAATTGGTAATAAAGATGAAAAAATAAGAAGAGCTATTTCTGTCCTAATGAGTCAAGGGCTTGTGAAGTATAATATTAACGCTATTGGTATCATAGCTAATGATTAAAAGAGTTATCGATATTAGTGATGCTGCTTATATTCATTTAAAACATCAGCAATTATTGATCGATAAGAAAAGTAAAACTGTTGCTCAGGTAGTGATTGAAGATTTAGGCGTGTTGATCCTGCAGCACCCTGCGATTGTTTTAACTCAGCAAGTCATTATTGCCTGTCAAAAGAGTAAAGTAGTAATAGTCTTTTGTGATGATAAACATTTGCCATATTCTGTGATTTTACCCATAGGTGAAAGCCATACCTTACATAATAAAATACTCAAGCAACAAATAGCGGTTAGCGAGCCAACACGGAAGCGACTATGGAAGCAAATCGTACAGCATAAAATTAAGGAGCAGATGAAAACCCTAGCCATATTAGGTAAAAGCACAACTCGCTTAGAACGACTGGTTATGCAAGTCAAAACGGGGGATAGTGAGAATTGTGAAGCTCTAGCTGCTCAAGCTTATTGGAAACTTTTATTTGGAGAAGGGTTTAGGCGCGACGTTGATTTAGACGGCATCAATAGTCTGTTAAATTATGGTTATTCCATAGTAAGAGCCGTGGTAGCTCGGAGTATTTGTGGTGCAGGATTACATCCGACCTTAGGCTTGTTTCATAAGAATCAATATAATGCATTATGCTTAGCGGATGACATTATGGAACCCTTTAGGCCTTGGGTTGATTTGATTGTATATAAGATAGCTATGAAAGGGGTAGTGAAAGTTAATAAGCATAGTAAAAAAGAATTACTAGGTTTGTTAAACGAAAATGTTCGATATGAAAAAAGGAGAATGCCCTTGCTGGTAGCCTTACATTTATTAATGGCTGCTTTAAAGCGGTGCTATATCAATGCCCAAAAAGACCTATTCTATCCATCTTTAGAAATACGGTCGCCTGTGTGACTTTTGGTGGCTTTAAGTCTGTGTGGTTAATTGTTTTGTTTGATTTACCAACTGACACAAAAGAAGCTAGAAAAGAATATACGAATTTTAGGAAGTTTTTATTAAATGATGGGTTTACTATGATGCAATACTCCGTATACATGCGTCACAGTAGTAGCGACGAAAATGCTAAAGTCCATGTAAAGCGAGTGAAAGCAAGCTTGCCTTGTGATGGTGAGGTACGGATTGTTAAAATTACCGACAAACAATTTGGAAAGATAGAGGTTTATTATGGAAAAAAGCGTAACCCGACAGAAAAAGCACCACTTCAGCTTGAGTTTTTCTAAAGCTGAAGTGGTAATAATAACAATAAAATCAACAGATTAAATGCAGTGGAAGTGTAACCGACTAAGGTCTATCTGCAAATCACAACCGACAAGACTGAGGGCTCCAGCTCATTTGAGTGTAACCGACTAAGGTCTATCTGCAAATCACAACAAGCTCCGTTCGTTATCCACACGGCCAGACAGTGTAACCGACTAAGGTCTATCTGCAAATCACAACACATTGATTGGAATCGTGGCGTGATGCAGAAGTGTAACCGACTAAGGTCTATCTGCAAATCACAACACAAGCTGCCGCTCGAAAGAGCGCTGGCTAGTGTAACCGACTAAGGTCTATCTGCAAATCACAACCACAAAGCAGCGTATGACGAAGACCAAGAAAGTGTAACCGACTAAGGTCTATCTGCAAATCACAACACACGCTCAAGCCTATCGTCAAGCGACCCTAGTGTAACCGACTAAGGTCTATCTGCAAATCACAACTTGGGATATGCAACTGCCACTGCTGGAATAAGTGTAACCGACTAAGGTCTATCTGCAAATCACAACTAAAGGGATTGAGTTGCGGCAAGAGCAGACAGTGTAACCGACTAAGGTCTATCTGCAAATCACAACAGTAAGGATGACATCGAGGTGGTAAAGCCCAGTGTAACCGACTAAGGTCTATCTGCAAATCACAACTACATATTCATGCGAGAAGAAGAAATCGGTAGTGTAACCGACTAAGGTCTATCTGCAAATCACAACCATCTAGCGTATATATATGGTGACTGCCATAGTGTAACCGACTAAGGTCTATCTGCAAATCACAACTATGCAGGGGGTAGGCACACCAGGGGGAAGAGTGTAACCGACTAAGGTCTATCTGCAAATCACAACAAGGATATGCGCTTGTTATATTCATCTGCAAGTGTAACCGACTAAGGTCTATCTGCAAATCACAACATGAAATGAAATACTTAGTCAACCCTGAAAAAGTATCATTAACTTTGCTTGAGTTCTTGGTAGGTCCAATATTACAGGCCGCACTTTCGAGTTTAACCAGCAATAAATCAAGCACAAAAATGCGATCATCCAT
>CAYZOE010000168.1:0-5624 GCA_964479805.1 uncultured Pseudoalteromonas sp.
TCAACATCTTCATTAACAAAAATTCCGTTACTAATTATAAAGCCCAGGAAGTATTGGGCTTCATGATCTCCTCTTCTCGCAGCCTCAACCAAAAACTTTACTGCTTCGGTAGCTTTATCTGATAGTGTTTCAGTAAATTCATAAAACACCATGTAAGTAAATACCATTGATCTTGCATGGCCTAATTTAGCTAAATTACTAAATTTTTTATATGATTGAATTTCTGAAAAGTCAGAATTACGTTTTTTATAATAGGCCATAGCATTGTTAAATTGCTCCATATTGTTCTCATTTGCTACTACTATTGTTGAAATCAAAAAAACACTCATAATTATTAAAAATCTCATATTATTTAATTCCATTTGGGTTTGCGGCAAATCTAGTTGCTTCAGAATGAATCATAAAGAGCTTTTGTACATTATCATAAGTGCAAATGGGTCACCCATTATTTCTCATTGAGCACCTGTATAAACTCAAATTCCTCTACCATCGTACCTATTAGAAAATTTCATTTTCCAAACTCACATGGATAGCGTTAATTTATTTACAATAAATTTACACAAGGCACATCAAGGAATGGTGGTCGTATTCTGCCTTGTATTTAACCAGCCAGCAGGTTACTGCGAGGCATATAAAACAACAAAAGGAATTAATAACATGTTGAAAACAACACATACCCTAGTTGCAGCTGTTGCAATGGGCCTTTCATCACTTGCTTCAGGCGGGGCATTGGCAAGCAGTGGCGACCTTATGGTTAACCAACCTAATGGGGTCGTTGTCGGTTATTGGCATAACTGGTGTGATGGCGCAGGATACAAAGGCGGTAATGCGCCTTGTGTTACGCTTGAGCAAGTTAACAGTCAATATAACGTCGTCAACGTCTCATTTATGAAAGTATATGACCTTGCGGAAGGACGTATTCCCACCTTTAAGCTCGACCCTAAAATTGGATTATCTGAGCAAGGCTTTATTGCCCAAATTGCGAAGCTAAACAGCCAAGGCCGAAGTGTATTGCTTGCCCTAGGTGGTGCTGATGCGTTAATCGGATTAAAAACCGGAGACGAACAAGCATTCGCCAATGAGATCATTCGCTTAACTGATAAGTTTGGTTTTGATGGGTTAGACATTGACCTTGAACAAACAGCTGTTACTGCAGACGATAACCAAACGGTGATCCCTGCTGCACTGCTCCTTGTAAAAGATCACTACGCAGCGCAAGGCAAAAACTTTTTGGTGACCATGGCACCAGAGTTTCCTTATTTAACACAGGCGGGTAAGTATATCCCTTACATCACCGCATTAAATGGCTATTACGACTGGATCAACCCTCAGTTTTATAACCAAGGTGGTGATGGCGTATATGTTGATGGTGTAGGCTGGATCGCGCAAACCAACGAATCGCTAAAACAAGAGTTTATTTATTATATGTCTGATTCTCTTGCCAATGGTACTCGTGGCTTTCATAAAATCCCACACGATAAGCTGGTTTTTGGTATTCCAACCAATAACGACGCTGCAGCATCGGGTTTTATTCAAAACCCAAATAACCTATACAAGGCGTTTGATCAGTTAAAACAACAAGGCCAACCACTTAAAGGTGTGATGACGTGGTCGGTTAACTGGGATATGGGTACCAACGCGGCTGGTAGCGCATACAATCAAGGCTTTATAAAAAGCTATGGCCCATTTATTCATGGCCAAATTATAGATCCACCCAAAAATGCACCCGTATTCAGTGGGACAACTAATTCACGTGTTCGTCAAGGTGATGCATTCGACGCGTTCGCGGGTGTCAGCGCTACCGATAAAGAAGATGGCAACTTAACCAATAACATACTGGTTTCTGGTTATGTTGATACATCAGCAACAGGCCAATATGTGTTGGTGTATAGCGTGAGTGACTCTGCTGGCAACGAAACTAAGGCAACCAGAACTGTTGAAGTGTATAGCAACAAACCTGTATTTAGTGGTGTTAGCGATGTGCAACTGGCTATTGGCTCGAGCTTTGATTCCCTTGCAGGTGTCACGGCCGCTGATGAAGAAGACGGTGACTTAACCGCAAATATCACGGTTACAGGCAGCGTTGATACTAATACAGCTGGCCAATATCTACTGACTTATAGCGTGTCTGATAGCGCACAACAAACAACGACAGTCACGCGAACAATTACCGTGTCTGATGCGTCATGTGCACAGCCTTGGGATCGAAATACCGTGTATTTAGCAAATCAGCTTGTAAGCCATAAAGGCGATATTTATAAAGCAAGTTGGTGGACCAAAGGTGAAGAGCCTGGCACAACCGGTGAATGGGGTGTTTGGAAGTTAGCGAACAGCGCTTGCAAATAAAGTAAACTTAGGTGATGGGCTAAAGCATTAGTCTGTCACTTTTAACACCACTGATCTTTCTATAAACACTTTCATCAATATCAAAAGCGTCTACGTCCCCAGAATTAACTACCTGAGCCATTGATTTTGACCCATTGATTTTTATTTTTTTTGAATTTTTTGGGTGATCGGTTGCATTTTAAGAGTCTACTTAAGGTGCCTGCCCTTTGTTTTGCGGCTTTTTTCCGCAATTAACAACTCAACATTTTTTCTTTTTTTAAAATTAACTTAAATATTTTAGATGTATTTGACTGTTCAGTAGCAACAAAAAAACAAAGCAACAATGCTGTTAAAACAACCTTGTTGAATGAGGATTACTAGGCAGCAGCAGAGATCTATATATGCCATTGTTAATTTTTTAGACTAAATTTTTTACGGTACCCTCTTTTTAATAAAGCAGTATCATGCCTTGGTATCCCTTAATTTCAATTTGATTGACATATTTGCCAATTTTCCCTTGGCGATCAACGGGTCTCATTGGTTGCTCTAAGGTGATTGTAATAGGCTCTGCCGAGTAATAGTCCTGATTGCGACCAAAGAAATCAGTGCGGTATAACACTCGACCATTTTTGAACTCTCGCGCTAGCACCATCTCTTTCGGTCCCCCCTTCACCACTTGTAGCTCAGATTGATATAGAAAATAAACGTATGTCGGCAATACCTCTACCTTACCATTTGGCAGATCAACATGAAGCGCAGCATTCGAGGTTGAGTCACCGACAATGGAATAATCTGCTGGAGCGGGAGTGTGTGTCGACAACATCAATGGGATCGGTTTAAAGCCATCCGGTATTGCATTTGAGGGGTCGCCCAAGTCAATGGCTTGCAATGCAGTTGGTTGATAAGCAATATTTTTTGCGACATCACTTTTCCAAAAGTTATCAATAGTTGTTTTTCCGCTCCCATAATTAAAACTCTTGTTCCACTGATTAAAGTAGCTCCGCTGGGGGTGATAATTTAGATAGTAAGCGACTAATGTAGAGTACTGATCCTGTTGCCAGTTCGCTGCCGTATTCCCTAAATACTGCACGCGACCATAACGCGTGGTTGCTTGAAAAATCACTCGTCTTTTTTGTGCCGCTAAAGCTGAGTTGTCCCAAAATTTGGCAATACCTGCATAACCACTAAATCCAGTTGATGGAAAAAGGTAATGCTCCCTTAAATAAAGAGAGCCCGCCTCAATCAGATGAGCTTGACCATTACGTCCATACAAATTAGCTGTGCCTATGTTTAGGCCAATGTGTGCTCCACTTTCACGCTCAGCAAGACCGTTAAGAAAGCCCGCAAATTGCTGCTTATAAAGTGCATCCGCCTCTTCACTGTCGACCACTAAGCCTAGTTCGGTGACTAAACCACCAGAATATACGGTAAATTGATTCGCCCCTATCAGCTTATTGGTGTCATCATTATAGGCACCACTTAGCCCCTGCTTTGCCCAATCAGTATGGTAAACACTATGTATTGCATCTAGAAATGGAGGATACGCAATGTTAGTCACGGCCCAAGAGGAAGCTTTATTCCACATGCGCCCAAACGGGATCACCCTTGACTCCCAACGAAAGCGCGCAGTTGCATTCTTATTGTGGCGGTTTTTGAACTCGGTCAATGACAAATAGTTATCTTGGTTTAAGTCTGCCTTTGCATCAAAACCGCGGATCTTTCGCCAAGCATGAACTTCTCGACCATCCGGTGTATGAGTGGGGGCGTCATCCAACTTGACCACTGAAAAGGTGTTTTCCAGTTTTACTTCCTTGAGTCGAGGGCGCGTATCTTTTTGATTACCTTGCCAGCGAATACGCACGACATACAAGCGCCCGCCATCTCGAACAAAAGTCGAGCCAAAATATTGCCCACTACCATAAGTCGCACCAGAGCCTTCATGCGTGGTTGCACGTATCCAATCACTTGGCATATGCCAAATCACATTTTGATCTTTGGTCATATTGAGGGTTTTGTCTTTCTTAATATCGAGTTTAGACCACTTAATGACTTGCCCATCGCTGTCAGCTGCGGAAGGGTACTCAATTGAAAATGCGCCGCCTTGAGCAAACTGACTAAACTTCAAAAAAAGTCGGTCAAACATTTCACTATGGTAAACGTAGAGCGCACCACCTTTGAGGTGATTTTCGAACACATCAGCATCCCAAGGAGGAGACTGATACAGTAAAAATCCCGCATGATCACTACTGGTGGTGTAGCCAACAATCATCGGTTTTCGATTTAATAGTGTGTTTTTACCATGGCTTGGATCGACTTCAGCGATAATGGTGTCTTCGGCAAAATGCAAAAAGAAATCTTCGTAATCAACATCATGCTCCTCGGCATAATGGCGTAGTTGATTTTCAAGATGCCCACAGTTTAACTCCAGTTTCTGATTGTACATATAGCCAATCGCCTGAGTACGCTTGTTATCACTGCGGTTCAGGTAGGCGCCAAACACCAGTTCACTATGTTCTATCTCCCAATCAACAACATCTCGAGCAGAAAGCGTACGCCCTTGCAAATCTAGACTCGGCTCATGAAGCCCCGGCAGTACCAGTGCTGAACCCGCCACCGCAGTCAATGTAGGGAGCATAACGCAAATACCATAGACTAATAATGCTAACCGCTTGTTTTTCATTATTCTCAACTCAACATAAAACGAATATTGGTCAAACCGATTCTCAAAATAAGAAGCAACACTAGATTTAAAACGCAAATATAAAGTATTGGTCAAAGAGCTCACCACATCAAAAAATGCAACCTTTCTCACATTAAGTATTCGTATTATGATGGTTAACCTTGTAACAAAACTTATCCAGCTAGTTCTCCAGACTGCCCCTTTAACACAAACCGCGATATACTCTGTTAGCACTTATCTGTTAAAGGCTACTTATGAGCGATTCAACTCCAGTCACCGTTCCGCGCGATCCTATGGAACGTTTTAATCTCTTTTTCAAAAAAACTGCTGAGTTAAAAATGATTTGGTTGCTGATTGATGAGCATGGCAGCGTACTACTCAACACAGACGATGAAGAGTGCGTACCAGTTTGGCCAACACAAGAGCATGCCTTGCAATGGGCAACTGAAGAATGGGAAGGTTTTACAGCAGAGTCAATTTCAATTGCAAAATGGAAAAGCCGCTGGACACGTGGCCTTGAACAAGACGATTTATCTATCGTTGTCTTTCCTGATCCAGAAGGTGAAGGTGTGGTGCTCTACCCAGATGAATTTGAGTTTGAAGTCTTAAAACGCGAACG
>CAYZOE010000169.1:0-5610 GCA_964479805.1 uncultured Pseudoalteromonas sp.
CGCGACCCCCGGCGTGACAGGCCGGTATTCTAACCAACTGAACTACCACTCCGCTCTATTCTTGTTGCCAGGTTGCTCCCTGACAGCGGCGTGAATAATACGAACCGACCTGTTTAGAGTCAACTGTTTTTTTTAAAAAAACTGTCTTTTTTAGTCTCCATCCATAGAAAGGTTCAAAATATCGCCTGATTTGTTGTTTTTTGAACCGCTCACATAATTTGTCTCATCTTCACCATTGTCCTGTTCTTCTGTTGATTGCCTTTTCTTAAATAATGGTAATTTAATTTTTAGCTTGATTGACTTCTTCTGCACGAAAATTCGTATCACCGACCAACCGATTAGCATGATAAAAATATTACCCAGTACGATAACAGTAATTAGCTTACCGGTGCTTAATGTTGGTTCAGGCTCAAGTGGCGGTAATTTAGCAAGTAAAGGATTAATTTTTGGCACCTGTAACTCAGGTACCTTTTCTATAGGCCTTTCAATCTCAAAGTTATACATGGGCAACTTAGCCATAAACTCTCGGCCATTGATATTTTCACCAAAGACAGAAAACTCGACTTGATAACGACCCCAATCGTAATTACTTACTTCTAATTTTCGATAAAGACGCGCTTCTGGGTTAATCGTAAAAATCTGTTCCTCACCATTTGGATAAAAGATCTTGCCTTGAAAAATAACCGTTTCAGGTTTAAGAATATTTTGATCTAATTTAATCAATAGTTCGTGACTGGCTTTAGCATTACTGGCAAGCGTCAAATTAAACTCAAATGGCGGCTCTGCTATAACAATTGGCGCTTGGACTACCCTTCGTTTAAGAATCGGGGTTTCAATATAAAACTCTGGTTGCCATTCGCCAGCAGGAAAAACGAGTTTAAACTCTCCTGTAAAAATACCATCCATTGGCCTTTCATCAAACTCGCGGCCATCATCTTTGAATTCAGTTACACTTTGTGTGCCTGCACCAAAATTATTATATTCATCATTGTTAGTACTAACGAACTCAACGATTAGACTGACCACATCACGAAAATAGCCGACATCTATAGGCTTGCCATCATTCGTTACTTGGCCAGTCACTTTGAGTGTTTCTCCCCTAAACATGAGCTTAGGTAAAGGCTCTACCACCAGCTCAATATCACCTAACACCATAATTCGGCTATCGGGTTGCACTCTTCCTATTACCTGCCAAGGACCTGGCGTTGGATTTTCTATGGTTATAAGGTCATAACTTGCTTCATCATACCACTCTAGCATTTCATTTTTCATCGCATGATGCGCGTAGTATTTACTACCATCCGGTTTAACTAAGATAACTGCCGGTGCACCTGGCTTTCGAAAGAAAAGCAGTGTAATTTTTTCTACTTTATAGTCAATACGGAAACGGTTATCTAACAGCGGAACTTCATTTACTTTGCGATTATTCTTCAACAACGTAATAGATGGAGTTGTTGTGAGTGCAATGCATTCATGAATAAAAAGTAAGAGCAGCACTAACAATAATCGCTTCATATAAATTTACCTTAATTTAGTTGCCAAAGAGTCTCGCCATCTTTGTTGACGACTTTCAGCCTTTCTTCATGCGCTATTATTTCATCGGCAGCAGCTTTAACAACTTTAAGTGCGGGACGGTTATCAGCCAAACGTCGAATACTGGTATTATCGGTTTGCGACGTGTCTTCTGTGTTATTAGCCAAGTTCATTTTTACTTGGCCACCTGTCATAGCTAAATATACGTCTGCTAAGATCTCGGAATCCAATAATGCGCCGTGCAGGGTACGTTTGGAGTTATCGATATCATAGCGTCGGCATAATGCATCAAGACTATTCTTCTGACCGGGATGCAGGTTTCTGGCCATAACAAGAGTATCTAGCACCTCACAATACTCATGAGTGTTAGGATAACCTTGCTGTAACAACGAAAATTCATTATCCATAAAGCCAACGTCGAACGGCGCATTATGAATAATGAGCTCTGCGCCCTTGATATACTCGAAAAACTCTTGCGCTATTTGATGATAAAGCGGCTTGTCTCTAAGGAACTCATTGGTAATACCGTGGACATCGATTGCCTCCTCTTCAATATCACGCTGAGGATTGATGTACACATGAAAATTATTACCTGTTAAACGGCGATTAATGAGTTCAACGCACCCAATTTCAATGATCCTATGACCTGCTTTCGGGTCGATACCAGTTGTTTCAGTATCAAGGACTATTTGTCTCTTTAACATATCGTCTGCCTGTTAACTTTGCTATTGTTGGCAACTAATTACTTTATTCTACATAAAAACAGGCTAATTCGTGCAAAAAAGCGTAGAGATTTATACCGATGGTTCATGTTTAGGCAATCCGGGTCCTGGAGGATATGGCATTTATCTGCATTATCAAGGTCATGAAAAGACGCTTTCTCAGGGCTATAAACTCACTACCAATAACAGAATGGAGATGCTCGCTGCCATTGTTGCACTCGAAACCCTAAAACGCCCTTGCACAGTCGTACTTCATACAGACAGTCAATATGTTAAGCAAGGCATTGAATCTTGGATTGCAGGTTGGAAAAAGCGAAACTGGCTTACTTCAGCAAAGAAGCCAGTTAAAAACGTTGATTTATGGAAGCGCCTCGATGATGCCTGTCAGAGGCATGACATAGATTGGCGTTGGGTAAAAGGTCATAGTGGTAATAAATATAACGAAGTCGTAGATGACTTGGCCAGAGAAGCAGCTGGTAGTTCAGAGCTGCTTGAAGATGAGGGGTATCAAGCAGCCTAAGTTTTAGTGTTAATTCGACTTTTCTCGAGTTTGTCTAAGCCCCGCATTTTTAACCGCAGGCGCCCATTTGGGCCTTGCATGCCACTTAGGTTTAATGGGTGTTAAAGGGGCAACTCGCTTTCGTGCCACCAACATATAGCAGCTGCCCATAGGTTTTAAATAGTGACGGCAAAAGCGCCGCCAAGGCGCAAAACGAGATAAACGGCTGCCACGTGCCAATGATGCATAAACAAAACGCTCATCACTGATTATTTCGAACCCCAATAAGTCTAACCAATCTTTCACCCGAGCAGGGGTAAAAAAACGCCCTGACCATGGCAGTTTTTGAGAACTAAACGGCAATAAATTAGCTAATCCACACAAACTGAACGGGTTAAAGCCTGAAATGACCAAATAGCCACCAGGAATTAAAGTACGATGTGCTTCACGTAAAATGTGATGAGGATCACTTTCATATTCTAAACTGTGGGCCAGTACACATACATCAACACTGTGCTCTGAAAAAGGAAGCTCATCTATTTCAGCAACCACACTAGTTTTATTACACTGTTTAGGAGATACATTCACTTGATGTGGGATCACACATTTTGACGTATCAAGTTGGCCACTTAATGTACCTAATTTAAGTAAGTGATATCCAAACATCCTAGGCAACCAAGCTTTCATTCTTCGCTCTAAGCCGACTTTTATATAATCACCATGTGGGAAGTCAGACCAAGTTAATGGTTTTGGTCCAGACCGAAAACTTAATGCTGGTTTCATTATTGATGCTCGTTATACTAAACCCATCTACACTTTATAGAGCTAATACTTATGGTGCAAGTTGATCCAATTAAAGCTTTTTCTGATAACTATATATGGGCATTGAGAAAAGAAAATAAAGTCTGGGTTGTTGACCCTGGACAAGCTGAACCTGTATTTGACTATATTGAACGAACTAGAACAACCTTAGCTGGCATTCTAGTCACTCATCACCACTGGGATCATACCAATGGTATTGAAGCTTTGCTTAAGGCGTTCAAAAATATTCCTGTTTATGGCCCTGAGAATTCTCCTTTTAAAGGTATCTCACACAAATTAAATGACAGTGATGAAATAACTGTTGCCGATATAAACTTTAAAATTATCTCAACCCCAGGGCATACCCTAGATCACATTTGCTATTTGAACGAAACTTTTTGCTTTACTGGCGATACTTTATTCAGTGCTGGCTGTGGCCGATTATTCGAAGGCGACGCTAAAGTAATGTGGCATTCTCTAGAAAAGTTTGCCGAATGTGACAATGATACGCTTATTTACTGTACCCATGAATACACGCAAGCCAACCTCGAATTTGCTTTAGCTGTAGAACCAAACAATGCAAATTTATTAGCGTATATCAAAAAAGTGCAAATGCTGCGTGATGATAATCAGCCTAGCTTACCGACATATTTTGGCCTAGAACGTGCTGTTAACCCCTTTCTAAGAGCCTCTGAAGAAAATAGTCTTGAACATGTACCAAAGCATTTAATTCAAGATACAAATGAAAACTGGCAAAAATTTGCAGCTTTAAGGGCTTGGAAAGATGAATTTTAACCAAGTTACCTTGTGGTTACTTTAAATAACGTAAGAGAATCTGTAGAATCGAGCGGTTTTTGCTCGAATATGAATCACTATGAAAAAGTCTGCAAGTTTAGTTTTAACGCTCTCGTTGTTAACTGGTTGTCAAACCTTAACTGACAAACTCAAAGATCAATCAGAGGTCACCAATACGGCTGCTAATGATAACTTAGCAAGTCCCTTAGATATTAGCGAAGCACTTGCTAATTCAATCTCAGAGCAAGTAGAGGCAGACGAACCGGCTCCTATATTCGATGATGTTTGGGAGCGAATTCGTTACCAACTTTCAATTCCTGTTCCTCAAAACCGCCCTGTTGTGGCTGAAAGAAACTATTATCAACGTCATCAAAAATATTTAGACCGTATATCAAAGCGTGCAGAACCATATTTATATTTTATTGTTGAAGAAGTAGAAAAACGTCAAATCCCGATCGAGATCGCTTTACTCCCAATTGTTGAAAGTGCTTTTGACCCATTCGGTTACTCGCATAGAAGTGCATCAGGTATCTGGCAGTTTATGCCTCAGACAGGAGAGCGTTTTAATTTACATCAGAATTGGTGGTATGACGGTCGTCGAGACATAGTACAGTCAACACGTGCAGCTTTAGACTATTTAAGTTACCTGCATAAAACTTTAGAAGGTGATTGGTTGAATGCCATTGCAGCATACAACTCGGGTGAAGGGCGCGTCTTAAAAGCCATCCGAAAGAACCGTAAAAAGCACTTACCAACGGACTTCTGGTCGCTTGATTTACCAAGAGAAACAACAGCTTACGTACCAAAATTATTGGCTCTATCTGACCTGTTAAAAAGACAGGAAGAGTTTAATGTAACTTGGAAGCCAATTATCAATGCGCAAGTAGTCGAGATTGTCGATGTCGGCTCGCAAATTGATTTAGCACTTGCCGCTGACATGGCTGATTTAAGCCTCACGGAATTGTACCGTTTAAACCCTGGCTTTAACCGTTGGGCAACTGCACCTGATGGTCCTCACCAATTACTGCTCCCTAGTGATAAAGCAGATGCATTTAAAGACAAACTCGCACAAACGCCAATGAAAGACAGATTGCGTTGGCAATACTACACGGTGAAACGCGGTGACACTCTATCTGTGATTGCTAAAAAGTATTCGACGAGCAGTAAAACCATTCAATCTCTTAATAAGCTTGATACACACATCATCCGTGTTAACCAAAAGCTGCTTGTTCCATTAAGCGACGGGAAAATCAATAGTGA
>CAYZOE010000170.1:0-5601 GCA_964479805.1 uncultured Pseudoalteromonas sp.
ATTCAGGCGGTTTATCAATAGGTGTGTTTGGCGTAGGTGGGTGCGGTTGTAATACGCTTAACCATTTATACAGCGAGCAACAAAACCAGTATGCCAAATTCTATAGCGTTAATACCGATAAAGTTGTGCTTGAGCATACCCAGAGCGATCAATTTGTATTAATTGGTGCTGAGCTAACCCATGGTTATGGTGCAGGGGCAGACCCAGCAATAGGCCTGCTCGCAGCGCAAGAAAGTGAAGCGCAGCTTTTAGAGTTAATCGCAGAGTGCGATATTTTGCTGTGTGCTACAGGTCTAGGCGGCGGAACAGGAACTGGTGCAACACCTTATATTGCTAAGCTTGGACGAGAGCAGAATAAGCCAGTTATTTGTATCGCTACTATGCCATTTAGCAGTGAAGGAATGCTCAGAAATAAAATAGCTCAAACGGGTTTAGAAGAATTAAGAACATACGCCAATGCAGTGGTTGCACTTCCTAACGATCAATTAATTTCAGTGCTTGGCAATGATGTCGGTTTGTTTGATGCGTTCAAGCACAGTAACCAGATTTTGCATTCACTCATTAAATCTATGGTTGATATGCTCTGTTATCAGGGATTAATTAATGTCGATTTAAAAGACTTTGTGCGCGTAATGGATACACAAGGCGATGCTGTATTAGGTGTAGGAAAATGTAATGATGAAAACGACCTTCAAGTAGCGTTAGAGCAAGCGCTATCGAATCCACTAGTGAGTAGTGTAGATATGACATCAAGCTCAGGCGTTATTATTCAAATAAACTGCAAAGATGAAATATCACTTGGTAATTACAATTTAATCACTGATACTGTTCGACAAAGAGTGAGTCCTTCAGCACTTGTGATCTGCGGCGCTTCAAAAATAGAACAGCTCGAGATGAACTATGAAATTCTCATCATTGCCACAGGGGCTGAGTCTACGGCCTCGGATGAACCACCAGCTAATCCATTAGAATCAAAGAAAACAGATGAGCTTTTTGATATACCAGCACTTATTCGAAAACAGGCCCCAGCACCTGTGAGTAAATGAATTGGATTAGGGACACTTTATAACTTTATTGATGCTTGTAAGTGCTTCTAACGCAGGAACAGGTATTGGTAAATTATGACCAAACCTATTGGTGCTGATCATTGCTTCATTAGGGTTGATCCGGATTAGGTCCCCTTGGGATACCTCAGCTTGTCTTCTCACGGTTGGAATATGCGTGCCAGCACCTATTTCAATTGTCAGAAGTTTTTCGGACTCATGTTGGAACAACCATTGACGATAGTGTGGTTTTTGTTGATAGATACTTTGATAGTTAAAGTGTCTATCGTTGAACATTAAAATATTAGGTCTTAAAACTGCACCGCAGATATTGCATATAGGGGGAATGGTTTGTTTTTCCTCTAATGAAGCATCAACAAGCCTGCTAGTGCATAGCTTGCTACATTGCCAGCGGTTAATGTTGCCATGGCATTCAAAAATGAGCTGTGGATTAAAGCCTGCTTTTTGAAAATGACCGTCTACATTACTGGTATAGACAAAATAAGGTTTATTTAATTGGGTAAGCCAGTTTAAAAGATAATAAAAGCCAAGGTGAGGTTGGGTGTTTTTGTATAGCTGTTGGCGTGTACCGTAAAATTGCCAAGCGGTGTCTGCAGAAACATCAAACAGTGTTTCATCAGCCAGTTCAGAAAATAGCATATTTTTGATTGTTGGATGTGAACGCCAAAACCCTTCATGCCCTCGAAAGTCAGGCAAACCAGAGTCAACGCCCATTCCTGCACCTGCTGTGATTAATACCGCTTTGGCATCACGAATTAGTTGCGCTGCTCTTACATAGGTTTCTCGCATTGGTTCTCCAATATACTTTTCGATTTCATAGCAAGATTAAAATGGTTTAAGCGACAAAAAGTGTCGTGAACGTTGAAGGTCTTTAAATGGATTTCAGATTTAAAGCTTACTTTATTGATTAACCTCATGAAAAAAGGTGGAAAAACCGAGTGAAACAGACTAAGTTAGTAATCGCCTATCTGATAAGTGGCAGGGATATAAATGGAAGTTTCGTTACTAAAACATAAAAAACAAGAACTCAAAGAGACCTTTTCAACCAATTTGTCGCTTCGCGTACATCGTGCTTTGAGCTGGCTAGATCGCTCAGAGCAGTGCAGTACCGAAGACATAGACTCTCAGTTCATATTCTTATGGATTGCGTTTAATTCAGCCTACGCATGCAATGGAGAAGCACATAAACGCACTGAAGCTGAGTCTTATACCCAATTCATTGCAAAGCTGGTGGACTTAGACCAAAGCCAGTCAATCTATAAGATCTTATGGCAAACATTCCCTTCAAGTATTCGACTTTTACTGAATAACCAATATGTGTTTCAGCCTTTTTGGGATTTTCACAATGGCAAGATCGAAGAGACAGAGTGGCAAGACAAGTTCAGCAGAGCAAAAAAAGCGGCCAACGCAGCGCTTGGTAATCAAGATACAGTTGCTTTAGCCGCAAATGTATTAAGTCGTTTATATACCCTCCGGAATCAATTGATGCATGGCGGTGCTACCTATAACAGTAGCGCTAACAGAGCGCAGCTTAAAGATGCAGTAAACATTATGAAGCAAGTTGTGCCCGTCATTATCAACGTCATGATGGACAACCCGAATACGCTTTGGGGTGATGCACATTACCCATACCTAGGTAAACAGCAAAGTAGGTAGCATAGAGTGACGACAAAAGTTGTCGCCGTTACTCGGTTAAGATTTTCATATCGTCAAAAACAAAGAATTAACTCAGATATGAGAAAGATATTGAAGGAATACTCATGTTAGACACACAACCAAACTCCACCAGCAACAATCAGTCTGAAAATAACGTAAAACGTTTTCTAGTGAATGCGATAAGCACAAAAATCAATCATTTCGAGCGTTATGGTAAAGGTGCGATTTATGACTTAGGAAAAGGTCAACATGGTTGGGATGAGCTAGTTACAGCGAAAGCGGGTGATCGTATGGCGGTTATAAAACCTACGATGAATATTCCTTTAATTTTTGAAATTACAGAAGTAAAGCTAGACGAAGATTTCATCATTGTTTTTGGTAAACCCGTTGAGCGAGTAGATATGTCGTATCAGACATTTGTCCGCAAAAATAACATTACCAACAGCAAGATTGACAAGCATTTCAATATGCTTATCGGCTTTAATGTGGCGAGTTGGTAAGAATATAGAAGTTCAAAGCAAGTAGCCTTCCGGCTTCTATTTTACATATACATTTAATATACAGACGAACTTTACATGGCAATTATTTTCAATCAGCCCCAAACAATTTCGCAGCTATTGGGTCAAAAGCTTGAGATCCCAGAGTATCAACGACCCTATAAATGGCAGCCTAAGCATGTTAACCAATTGATTGATGATATTCTGAACCATCAAACCAAGCCTTGTTATCGGCTCGGTACAGTTGTTCTTCATCAAGACAATAATACCCATATTGAAAATGATAAGGACAATCTTAATATCGTTGATGGTCAACAGCGCCTTCTTACCTTAACGTTGCTGTGCACCATAATTGATAATGAAGATAAAAGTATCAGCTCAAGCTTAATCGAACATAAATTTGAATCATCAGTCAGTATTGAGAATCTAAAAAATAATGCTCAGGTAATCGCTGAGCGATTAGCGACTTTAACGCTATTAGAAAAGCAAGAACTCCTCAATTTTGTGCTCTATAAATGCGAGCTTATTCAAGTGACTCTTGATGATTTAAGTGAAGCTTTTCAATTCTTTGATTCTCAAAATGCACGTGGTAAAGCGCTAGCTCCTCATGATTTACTAAAGGCTTATCACTTACGTGAAATGATGGATTCAACAGAGCAAAACGAGCGTCTTCATCATGTAAGTATATGGGAGCAAGGGATTAACCCAGATAATGGCTCCGCAAATTTACATACCATAATGGGCGAGTTTTTGTTTCGTATGCGTCGCTGGATAGATGGTGATTATGGGATCCAGTTTAGTCGGCATAATATAGATGTATTCAAAGGAGTTAACCTAGAAGACACTCAATACTCCTATGTAGATGCCATGCTGGCGCTTGATTATGCGATAGAGACTTTTAATGCTGATCCTGCTCGTAAGTGGGATAAGCAAACTAAGAGTTATCCGTTCCAAGTTGACCAAGTAATGATAAATGGAAAGCGCTTTTTTGAGTACATACAGCATTATATGGCTATCCATTCAAAGTTATTTGTTGGCGAGAATGCGAGATTATCGTCATTTGTAAACAAACACGCTTACTACAACGGCAGCAATCGTAAAGGGGACAGTTATGTGCGGAATTTATTTTTGTGCGCAGTAATGTACTACTACGACAAATTCGGAAATGTTGAATTAGATAAAGCGGCACAAATTTGTTATCGCTGGAGTTATTTCTTGCGCCTTGAAATGCAACGCATAGGAATGGAAACGGTAGATAATCACGCTAAAGAGCGAAAAGGTTTACTTAGAGCTATTAGCAAAGCCGTTCACCCTCAACAAGTTTTGAGCTTTCAGCCTCCATATAACAAAGAGCCAAAGTTTGCTAACGCTAAAAGTGTACAAGCATCTATTGAAGCCATGACAACGGGAAATGTAAATGATCCAAAATAATCAAGTTGAACCGTTATCAGTTGAAGAACTTTTCGATAATAAAACTCGATACGTCATTCCTATTTATCAGCGTAATTATGCTTGGGGTGCGTCAGAGATAGAGCAGTTAATTCAAGACATCAGCGATGCTGCAGGGCTTATTACTCAACCCAATGAACCCCATGTTTCTAAACAAGAACATTACTACTTGGGAAGCTTAGTTGTTTATCAGAGAGCAACTCATTCTCCGCAATCTAGTGTGGTATATGAAACAATTGATGGTCAGCAAAGACATACAACACTGTCTATATTACTGGCGTATTTAAAACATCAAACAGTCACTAAGAAAGGGCTTTTAGAAGGGTTAGATATCAACTTAACGTTTGATAGTCGCCCTAAATCTTCTAGAGCGTTAGATGATATTTATAACGATAACACGAATGGAGAGTCAGAAGAGCCGAATATTCACTCTGCATTTCAAATCATCAAGCGTTACTTCAAAACTAAAGGTTTGCATAAAGAAGATAAAACTAACCGCTTTTTAGAGTACTTATTAAAGCAGGTCATTATATTACGAGTGGTTGTGCCACCGCAAACCGATCTCAATCATTACTTTGAGATAATGAATAATCGAGGTGAGCAATTAGAAAAGCATGAAGTGTTGAAAGCCAAATTTATGGCGACGCTAGATACCGAAGAGGAGAAGGGTACTTTCTCTACTATTTGGGATGCGTGCTCAAATATGAAGCGCTATACCCAGATGGGCTTTCAATCTGATTTACGAAAAGAGTTATTTGGCGACACTTGGCAAGAATTGCCATCAAGTTTTGGGGCAATTCTAGATAAGCACACAAGTAAGCAGCAAAAACAAGATGCCATGACGCTTCGTGAAATTATTGCGAATAAATCGACAAGTTTAAAAAGAAATGATGAAGAGCGAGAAAAAGAAGAGCGTTTTGGGTCAGTCATCGTCT
>CAYZOE010000171.1:0-5568 GCA_964479805.1 uncultured Pseudoalteromonas sp.
TTGTGTGAGTTTAAAGAAAAAACAGACTAACTCTTAACATGGACTTACACTATCAATTCTGTAATTGAAACATTAGGTTCTCGTAAAGTTTTGTAAATAACCTTTTAAGCCTAATGCACACTGAGTAATGTAAACTATACTAAAACCAATCTGCATTCGATGGGGCTTTTATGTTTGATAAAGCTTTACTGTTAGTTTGTCACATCTTATTTTTCGTCTTTATAACTGGGTGTGGTGGTGAAAGCAACGACTCTATTGAATCTCCGCCCATTTCTCTCGAACCAAAACCTGATAATGACACCCCAACTGTGAGAACTCAATCAGCTTACCTAACCCTAGTTGATGAAGATATTACATATGCAAATGGGCTTAGCCATAATGAAGCAAGCTCAACATCAGTTGCAATCCCACTTAAATTGGATGTCTATTACCCTGAAAATAATTCTACTAATAGACCTGTTTTTATGTTTATACATGGCGGTGGGTTTACTGGTGGAACTAAAACAAAGCCTGAAATTATAGATATGGCAGGTTATTATGCCTCAAGAGGCTGGGTATTTATTTCGATCGATTACAGAACAGCTGAAGAGTTAATAACCACACAAGGAACATCACAAGAAGCACTATTATCTTATTATAAAGGCCTTGCCCCGCAGGAGTGGATCCAGCATGCTCTACAAGGTGTAGAGACCATTAAGCAGTTTGAACAGGCTATTGCAATGTATATGGCTCAGAGAGATGCAAAAGCCGCACTACGATGGATTGTCGCAAACAAAGACACCTATAATATTAATACCGATTACATCACTGTTGGTGGAGCTTCAGCGGGTGCGATTACTACTGTTGCATTAGGCATATCAAATATTGAAGATTTTAGAGATGAAATTTCAATTTCAGACGACCCTACACTTACAACAACCAATCTAGCACAGACTTATAAAGTAAATAGCATGGTTTATTTCTGGGGCTCTAACGTAAAAATCGAACTTTTCAACGAAATATATGGATCGAATTTATACGATAGTAATGACCCAGAATTGTTCTTGGCGCATGGTACTAAAGATATGAACCCATCTACACCATATTCCGAAGCAACCGAATTAGAAGAGATCTATGATTCTTTAGGCATTTATAATGAACTTATTACTTTAGAAGGCGCAGGCCATGGTGCTTGGGATGCAATGGTTGAAGGAAAAAGCTTATCCGAGATGACTTTTGATTTTATCGTTAAAAGACAAAGTTTAACTGTTGAGTAGTCACATCGTAGTCTATTGAGCTTTCAATTTATGTCTTATAATCGTTTGGCACTAAAAAAATTGCAGATCTGCTCATATCTCAAACAGTCTCCTATTATAATAGATATAAGCCATGTAAATTTGCTCCCCAATCACTATTATTTAGCCACTGCTTGACCTAATTTTTAAAAGGTGTTCGCTAAATATCTAAAGCTTACAATAAAATACAGACTAACTAATTGAGTAGAACCATAAGATTTAGCCCTTTTCAAGAAAACGTTACATGAGCGAGCAATAGTTTTAATGGTAAGTGCGATGTATATCCCCTGAGCGACTTGCCTTATCACTTATCATTACTCTTCCTTGCTTCACGTCATAACTTGAAAAAGCATTAACCTTCATTTTTGTTAAGCTTTTCTTAGTATTAATAGACATTTTATGTAAGTATTCACTCTCACCTTCTGCATCCATATAATAAAGGTGTTGGTTATCTACTTTGGCCCAGTAGAACTCATGAGGTAGAGTCAAAGAAGTCGGCTCAATATGATGATTATTACTAGTGATATTTAACTTCACTTGATGCAAGCGGTGACTCCCTCGCTCAATGAGGTAAACTTTTCCCATTTGCGTATTATCAGATAAGCCATAAGCCCACTCCCCTTGCGGTAAATCGATGCGCTTTCCAGCTAGATTGCGAATATGTAGGTTGGGCTTGGCATTTTTAACCGCTGTAATTGCAACCATATCATTTGAAAGCCAATCTACGGCGATCACAGGTACATCACTGGTAAAAATAGCTTTTTCATCTGAAAGAACATCGAGCGGTTGTTGAGACTTCAGCTTATGGAGTGGGATGGCGAAGACATCATTGTCTATGACGAGTAAAACTTGTTTATCATCGGGTGAAATCGCCATATTACTCAGTGCATAAGATGAAGTAAACTGGGTTAATATTTTTGATTGTGCTCGATGGCTGTCTGCAAAGTAGACCTGCATTTCACCACTGCGATTTGAGGAAAATAAGTAATCATCACTTTGATGAAACAAGGCTGGGTATGAATCAAACACAGCCGAGTTATACAGCGAACGTGTTTCATCATCTTGTAGTAACCTCAAATTATAGTCATCTTGCTCTGTGCTAAACAGTAGAGAATGCTCATCGGGTATGCGATATAATTGCCGAGAAAGTCGCTCTGAGACATTCACCACAACTCGGCCATTATCACCACCAAAATCGCTTCGAATGATCTTCTGCATTGGCGAAGACGAATAATAAAAAATTTGCTCAGAGTCATGTGCCCAAATGGCTTCATAAACAGGCCTATCAAATTGCTTGCCAGCTGTGACTTGGTGATTTATCAAGTTGAATGACAATAGCTGAGTTTTATGGTCACTCCCTGTGCTCATAACTAATAGTTTCTCGCCATCTGGTGACACATCTAAGTGGTGATATCCCCACCCTTTTGGTGCTGGTTGATTCAGCAGAACATGATCGTTTTTATTAAGGTCATAAGCATATATATGGTTAGGCCAGAAGTTTTCAGGCTGAGCAGTATAATAAATTACGTTTTTCTGGGCGTGATAAGCGATGTCTTTGACTCTTTTATCATGGCAGTTAAATAGCATAGTTTCATCAGTGACACTAAAACCATCACCTTGCTGATCATTCAGTCGGGCTTTATAAACATCACACCGCCCCTTACCTTTGTCTAAATAAATTAATTCACTCTTTGTATCTTGCTCGGTAACGGCAATGATTTCGCTGATAGGATGAGGCAGAGATAGTCTATTCACAGACGCGGTACGCATATTTTTTATCCACAGTTCAACATCATCAGACACATTGCGCGTTCTTAAATAAAACAAGTGGTTTTGATCAGGATGCATACGTGGAGAAAATTCTATTCCCTGATCTCTCGTTAATGCTAGTGAATAAGCAAGCTTGTCATTGTCACTTTGCTTAAACACAAGCCAAATAGCACTAAGTAAAAACAAACCTAGAAAGATAACTGGGAGCTGACGATACAGATTAAAGTTAGCCGCTTCATTATCTTGCTTATCATTAACCGGCGAAGGTTTATATTCAGAAATAGTGCAAATAAATCGGTAACCTCGCTTTGGCACCGTTTGTATATATTTTGGCTGTTTTGGGTCGTCATTAAGGGCTTTACGCAGATTACCAACTAACTTATTAATCGCATTATCTGTTACTAAGGTATTAGCCCATATCGTTTCGAGCAGCGTTTGTCTTGAAATTAACAGCTCTGGATGGGTGAGAAAAAACTCTAAAAGCGCAATGAGTTTGGGCTCGATTTCTACTTGCGTGTTTTGTGTTGTGAGCAAACGTTGCTGCTGACTGTCAAAAATAAAATCGCCAAACTTAAGCATAAACAATTGTAATCAATAGATAAAAATCAATATTTCAGCACTTTATCATAGTATCTAGCTGATACAAAAAACAAACATCAGAACAAATATCGTGCAAAAACTTATTGTCTAGCAACGATTAATCCTCTTTTCATCCCTTTTTTTCCTGCAAATTTCATTACTTTCGGTGGTTTTCCTAGCAATTTAAATACAGGTTAATTAGTACAACTAAAGGAATTAAAATGAAGAAGGTTATCGTCTTTATATTTACTCTATGTTTTATATTTAATATAAGTGCCTATGCAACCGAACGGGGCACCACGATAGAAGATGGGATCTATTCCTCTATTTTATCTGAGCAACGCGGGTTGTTAATTCACTTACCCAATGCTTATCACCTAAATAAGTCACAAACTTACCCTGTTTTATATTTGACGGATGGGCTAAGAAACTTTAAACATGCGTCTGGTACTTTAGATCTACTGACTCAGTCTGATCATGCTAAAGAAATGATCATCGTCGCCATTAAAAATACACATAGAACACGCGATTTCACGCCAACTTACGATGAAAGCTATAACCAGTGGGGTAAATCTGGTGGGGCAGATAACTTCTTGGACTTCATAGAAAAAGAGCTTATTCCTCATATCAATAAACGCTATCGTAGCAATGGCTTTAAAGTGTTATCAGGCCACTCACTCGGTGGATTGCTATCAATCTATGCATTACAAACCCGGCCTCAGTTATTCCAAGCACATTTTGCTTTTAGCCCAAGCCTTTGGTGGCACAAAGGGAAAGTGTTAGAACAAGCTCATACTTTTTATAATAAAAAGAAAAACCTAAATAACTATTTATATTTAAACCTTGCTGATGAAACCGGCCATATGTTGAGCTCATTTGAGCAATACCATGAGTTACTAAGTAACCAAACACGCCTAGGCTTTGATTATGATTTAGAGTTTATAAAAGAAGAAAATCATAGTACATCAGCAATGGTGGGACAGAACAGGGCCTATGTTGAGTTATTAGAACAATTTAAATGCTCTAATGACTTTGCTGAGAAAGGATTAATAGGTATTGATGCTTGTTATATTCAACTTTCTGAGCAATATGGTGTCAATTTAAAACCTGATTATCTTGCTTACAGATACGCTGCCGAAAAGGCCATTACAGACAAACGCTACGCCGATGCAATAGGCATATACATACAACTTATCAGTGCTTACCCTACTCGTACTGATGCTTATTTCAGGCTCGCCTATTTGTATGAAGGTAAAGGAGAAAACACCCTAGCTATACAGACTCTAGACAAGGCGCTCAAAATTAGCTTGAAAGAAAATGTTGAGAACAACAAGATTAAGACTTTTAGGGCCCATATTATGGCAAGACTGCCAGAACAAACGTGCGAAACAGCAAAAGTGTATGTGGAAAACGGCAAAACAAAATGCGCTTTGTAGATTAGAGGGGGCTTGCTCCCTCTAATTATTTTCACTGAATGACAAGAGACTGTATTTTATCGACACCAAATTAATGTTGTAAAAACAAAACTGTACTGATTGTCACTAATGGTATTTCTTTCACCTTTTTGTATAAATTGATCACCATTCTCACCCAAAACTTCCCATTTCCAGTATAGTTGCCAAGATTTTTAAAAGTAGCTTTGATCATACTTAGATGACAAATGATATGATGCGTTTTAGTTTCTAGTTCGTGCAGCTCATATCCCGTTACTTCACAAAATTACTTATTCGCATATTTTATTTGGTCTTCTATATTAGTTGTGAATAACAGGTTGAAATGACTAGGATAATCATACTCTCTATTAGTCACTTGATTTCTTCCTTTGGTTATCTTCGTTCAGGCTAAGTAGAAAATTTATGATATTAGTTTTTAATATAAAAGTGTGAATTAACAGCAGAGAAAGGTTGATCTAGATCAACATTAGTAATTAATTCAGTAAGAAATA
>CAYZOE010000172.1:0-5528 GCA_964479805.1 uncultured Pseudoalteromonas sp.
AACCTGAATTAGTTATTTTAGGTAAGCAGTCGATTGATTCTGACAATAACCAAACCGGTCAAATGCTTGCGGCATTAACAGGTCGTAGTCAAGGTACATTCGCTTCAAAAGTAGTTGTTGAAGGTGGTAAAGCATTAGTTACTCGTGAAGTTGATGGTGGTTTACAAACTGTGTCGCTATCACTTCCGGCTGTTGTTACAACAGACTTACGCTTAAATGAACCGCGTTATGCTTCTCTACCAAATATTATGAAAGCAAAGCGTAAGCCACTAGACGTAATTGCTGCTGATAGTCTAGGTGTTGATTTAGCACCTCGAACTGAGCTTTTAAAAGTTGAAGAGCCGGCTAAACGTGAAGCAGGTATCATTGTTGAAGATGTAGCAGAGCTTGTAAATAAATTAAAAACTGAAGCTAAGGTGATTTCATGAGTGTATTAGTAATTGCAGAGCACGAGCAGGGCGCTCTAAAACCTGAAACAGCTAAAGTTATCAATGCAGCTGCAAAGATTTCAGACAATATCACTGTGTTAGTTGCAGGTCATTCAGTCGCAACTGTCGCTGAATCTGCTTCTAAAATCGCAGGTGTTACGGCAGTAATTGTTGCTGATAAGCCTGTGTTTGAAAATCAGCTAGCAGAAAGTACTGCGGACTTAGTTGTGGAGCTTGCTGCTGATTACTCACATATTCTAGCAAGTGCTTCAACCACAGGTAAAAACACTCTACCTCGCGTTGCAGCACTACTAGATAAGTCGCAGATTTCTGAAATCATTGATGTTATTGATGCAGAGACTTTCAAAAGACCAATTTATGCGGGTAACGCAATCGCAACGGTTAAGTCAGCAGAAGATAAAAAGATTATTACAGTACGAGCAAGTGCATTTGATGCGCAAGGTGAGCAAGCTGCAGTTGCAGTTTCATCTGTTGAAAGTGCTGCTGATAATACTCTTTCTGAGTTTGTTTCAGTTGAGCAAACTGAATCAGAGCGTCCGGAATTAAATGCAGCACCTGTCGTGATTTCAGGTGGTCGTGGCATGCAGAATGGCGAAAACTTTGCGCTACTAAATGGTATTGCAGATAAATTAGGCGCTGCGATTGGTGCTTCACGAGCAGCGGTTGATGCTGGCTTTGTACCAAACGACATGCAGGTAGGTCAAACAGGTAAGGTTGTTGCACCTGACTTATATATTGCAGTCGGTATTAGCGGTGCAATTCAGCACCTAGCGGGTATGAAAGACTCTAAAGTGATTGTTGCAATTAACAAAGATCCGGATGCACCAATTTTCCAAGTTGCTGACTATGGTTTAGTCGCTGATTTATTTGATGTGTTGCCTGAACTAGAAAACGCATTATAAAAACAACAATAGTTTCTGGTTGTAAAGCCGCGCTCCATTTCATGGTCGCGGCTTTTTTATTTGCTATTACACAGTAAATTGACTGACTAAAGCTTTCAAATGTGAGGCTTGTTTATCCAAAGACGCGCCTGCATGGCTGGTTTGTTCAACAAGCGAGTTGTTTTATTGAACGCTTTGAGCAATTTGTTTAATGGCAATATTGATTTGTGATACACCATTTGACTGTTCACTACTTGATAATGCAATGTCATTCATAAGTTTCGACAGAGTCTGTATGCTACTTACAATATCACGTAAGGTATTGCCAGATTGCTCAGCAAGCATCAAACCATTTTCAACCTTGTCGGCACTGTCTTTCAGTAATCCAGAGATCTCTTTAGCTGCATCTGAGCTTCGTTGTGCTAACTGCCGCACTTCAGCGGCAACCACGGCAAATCCTCGACCTTTTTCACCTGCTCTCGCGGCTTCAACGGCAGCATTGAGCGCAAGTAGATTAGTTTGAAATGCAATGCCATTGACTACTTCAATGATATTAGAAATCTCATTTGAACTGTCACTAATAGCCTTCATTGCAGTGACTGTATTATTAACTAATTCAACACCTTCAATGGCTTGTTGGTCTGAATTTTGTGCATGTTCATTTGTGGTTTGTGCATGTTTGGTATTACTGTTGACTTTATCAGTCACTTCACTCATAGAGACGATAGTTTCTTCAATAGAAGCCGCTTGCGATTCTTTGGACGAATTCAACTCTTGTGTTGATTGACTTATCTGCGCTGAGGCTTTTGATACAGTAGCAGCAGTTTCGTTTATTTCTCTAACCATGTTTGCCAAATTATAAATGCTTTCATTTACAGAGTCTTTTAACTTTGCAAAGTCACCTTTATATTGGCCATTAATTTGTTGTGTTAAATCACCACTTTCTAAAGCCTTCATTACTTGGATACAAGATTGTAGCGGAGTTGAAATAGCATCCAGTGTGTCATTAATAGATAAAACAATATCTTTGTATGCACCTTGATGATTTTCAGCATTTGCTCTTCTAGTCAACTCACCAATGTTTGCAGCATCTGCCAACATTGATGTATCGAGAATCATTTGTTCAATTGCATTAATACTTGTTCTTAAACTGGTCTCTATTTTATTAAAGTCGCCTTCAAAATGTTGACTATCAACATTCGGTAATTCACCAATTTCGAGACAATCTAAATAGCTTGAAGTTAATTGTACAGGTTTTATGATTGCGTCAAGTGTTTGGTTTATACCTTGTATAATTAATTTAAACTCACCCTTATGTGCATTTTCTTGTGCTCGGTTTTATAGTTGTCCTTGAAGAGCCGATTCAACTAAGTACCTTGAGTCAGAGATAAGTAAATTGATTGAAGAGACGCTTTGTTCTAATGACTGTTTTATTGATAAAAAATCATCTTGATAATTACCTGATATTTCTTTAAGGATCTTGCCCTGTGAAATTTGGTTTAAGTAAACCTGTGTTTGCTGAATTGATGAGATGATTGCATCAAGTGACTTATTTATGCCGTGGCAAAGTGTAAACATAAAACCAGTTAAGTCAGTTTCGCCTTCACTGATAGCGGGGCTTGCTACGATGTCTAAATATACGTTATTAATATTTAACTCGAACAGTACCTGTTTTACTTTGGCAGTTTCCAGTTGTTCAAGGTATTCGTTTGGTAACAATTGAGTTATATCAAAACCATTTATTAAAACGGGGCAATTTAAATCTTTCTGATATCGCTTAAATAGATTTGGCTTTGAACATTGGTGTAAATGATTTTATTATCAACTTGGTATTGTAATACAGGGGCAGAAGCATTATCGAGTGCTTGTTTTATTCTACCACTTTACTCAGCTTGAATTTTTTGTTCGAGCATTTGCTGAGTGAGTTTCTCATTGGCTATACATATATTAGCCTGCATACGGTCTAAAGCTCTAAGTAAGTTGCCAATTTCGTCTTGAGAATTAATTACAATGTGATTGTCTAAATTACCATTTGAAATTTCGGTGGCGACATAAGAAGCCAAAGTGATAGGACGTGTGAGCCATCTTTGGATCAATAGTGCCATGATAATGATTACTATCAAAGAAACACACAAAATGATAACGATACTTTTAAAAATAACGTTTTCTTTTTGTTGGCGCAAAGATATTACAGCAGTTTCAACGTAGCTATTAATATTATTGTTTAAATCTTCCTAATATGCTGGCTGCAGCTCTATAAATACCCTTGACGGCCAGATCACCTGCTTGTGTATTAAAATTCGCATTTTGGAAATCTACTAGACCAATACGATATTGCTCTCCGAGTTTTTTGTGTTCTTGCTTAAACTCTGACAGTTAGGATATGAGCTTTTTTGGGAGAAAGGTGCTTGATATAAGCTGGGAAGATAAATCCTGTACAATAATTTCTTGCTCTTTAAACTGTTTTAAATGTTTGTCAAATTGCTAAGGATTACTTCCCCTTATTAGAATGTTTTCCATTCTTGAACTTGAGTTTTGAATGTATTTAAAACAAAGTTAACTTGTAATTGAGCAGTTAACTCATCTTCTATTAATACATCGTATTGTTGTGCTATTTCTTTTACCGAGTTTATTGCGAACATGGCACTGCACAATACAAGTG
The DNA here is from genome assembly GCA_964479805.1 of uncultured Pseudoalteromonas sp. Classification (GTDB taxonomy): domain Bacteria; phylum Pseudomonadota; class Gammaproteobacteria; order Enterobacterales; family Alteromonadaceae; genus Pseudoalteromonas. The sequence continues at coordinate 3,993 of CAYZOE010000172.1, forward strand.
CTAGACCACCAAAGACGGTTGATAATAATTTGGCTTTGACTGTCTTCATCATACATCCCTTGATATGTTTAAATTATATGAAGACTAGTGAAATAAAATATTAATTAAATGTTTTTAAAGGAATAAAATGATAAAAAGGCCGAAAATTCGGCCTTTTTTGAAATATTACTATTTAGAAGAAAGCTTTCACCCCAAAGCGGATATTTCTTCCTGGAAGAGGAGCTTGTTCTTTAATCACTGAACTGTGAACAAAACCGAGTTCATCAGTTATATTATCGATGTTCAAGTATGTGAGCATATCAACACCAGCTAGTGCTAAATCGTACTGCATGCTTAAGTCTATTAATGTATAACTATCAGTAGTTGTTTCATATGCCGTGATGTTATCTTGAGACGCATAATGCGTAATTGTTAGGTCTGTGACAAGCTTGCCTCGAGTATATTCATAGTTTACACCAAATTTATTATTTGGAATGCGAGGCAGATAACCATCATCTTTTAATTTTGCAGTAATTGAGTCAGCAAAAAATTTCACAGTATTATTAGCATTAACATTGTAATGAGCGTCTAGCTCTAACCCGTATAAGTATGCGTCTTGGCTCTGGAATTGATAAACAGGTAATGCACCTTCATGTTCGTGATCAGCTTCTTCAATGCCATGCTCTGCAGAATATATTAACCCTGTATTTTCTTGGTAATAATAATTTTCAACATCATTGTAGAAAAAATTAACTGTATAGCCGAATTTTCCTGAGAACTTTCTAAAACTGACATCAAAGTTTGTTGCTATCTCTTGCTCGATATTTTCAGGCTCAAAATGTACTTCGCCATCTTCTAAGTGATAGCCTAATCCAAGCTCATAAGTGCTTGTCGCAATATGTACGCCATTAGATAAAAGTTCAGCCGTTAGAGGTGAACGTTCAGAATGAGATAAATTAATCGCAATGTTCTGACCTTCACTATAATCATAAACCCCACCAATTGAGAAACTGACATTGGTTTGGCTTAATTCATAAGCAAGTGTGGATAACTCATGATGTTCTTCTTCATGATGGTCATGATCTTCTTCATGTTCATCATGATGTTTTTCAGTGATCACACTTTCTAGTAGGTAATCTTCTAAACGTGCACCTAATTCTAAGGTCAGGTTACCAAATTGCTTTTCTTCTAATAAGTAAATTGCATGGCTAGTTGTATCTGTTGCTGGTGTAAATGCTTCTTCACCTTGGGCTTCGTAATCACTACTTGCAAAATGATAACCAACGATACCGTGCCACTCACCTAATCTATGTTCAATATTAGTTCGAAATTCTGTTGTTTTATTTTTGAACGTTGTGCCAATCATTCCACCTTCGATTTCACTATGTTCATAATCTGTAAAGCCGGCTTTTACACTGATATTTTCTATATAATCATTGTGAAGAGAATAGTTTAATAAAGCCTGCCAACGATCTTGTTTTACGTGTGCAAATACACTTTCTTCGTCATGGTCGTCATGGTCGTCATGGTCGTCATGGTCGTCATGGTCGTCATGGT
>CAYZOE010000173.1:0-5400 GCA_964479805.1 uncultured Pseudoalteromonas sp.
GATTTTAAGGTCATCTCTCAGTGCACTTTGGCTTTCCAGAGATAAAGACAGCGCTGTATCTGCTTGTAATGAACGCTCATGAAATTCATCAAAGATAAGCAGATCTATGCCATCTAATTCTGGGTCTTGTTGGATCATGCGTGTTAAAACACCTTCAGTGACAATTTCTAAACGTGTTTGGCGGCTGACTTTCGCTTCTTGTTTTATTCTTAAACCGATTTGCTCGCCGACTTGTTCACCTAATTGTTGGGCTAAGAAATTAGCAATATTGCGAGCCGCTAATCTACGCGGTTCTAACATAACTATTTTCTTAAATTGTCCCGATAACATGAGTTGTAAAGGTAACCAAGTTGATTTTCCTGCACCAGGGGGAGCTTGCAATAATACACTCGGGTGAGAAGATAAGGATTCAGTCAGTTGTGAAAAAGTGGATTCAATCGGCAGCACAGTTTCGCTCTATAAGATAAACTTTTAGATTAGTGTATCATGGTATTGACGATCTCCTCACGGTTTGAGATTGCTTTAAGGTTGCCTTTCAATATTAGTTGCTTAGCATTACTAACAATCTCTTCAGCTTTGAACGTGTTCTCAAACTTTGCTTCTGTGATCCCAACCCAAGCATTACGGCCACCGTTTTTCGCCACATATAAACAAAAATCAGCAAGCTCGATGGTTTGCTCCCAATCGAGTAAAGCCGAGTTTCTTTGCAGTGGAAATGGTGTAAAACCAAATGAAGCGGTAACCGGGATACGACTCTCATTATCTTTAAATTCAAAAGACTCTATATTGGCTCTGATCCGCTCTAGGATCTCTGCTGCAGCACTACGTGAAATATTGGGCATAACCAGTAAAAACTCTTCTCCACCCCAGCGGATAATAACATCATTCTGTCTAATCGTTTGTTTTAATAAGGCCACAAAAGATTTTAGTACCGAATCACCTGCACCATGCCCATAAGTATCATTAACTCGCTTAAAAAAATCTATATCAATTAAACACATGATGGTTGAGTCACTGAATATTTCGGTTGGTAGATATTCTTCAATATGAGTGAACAAAAAATGACGATTATATGCCCCAGTCAAACTATCGGTATAACTCAGTGCTTGTAACTGTTTATTTCTAATCGCAAGCTCTTGTGTACGTTGGGCAACTTGCTGTTCAAGCATGTTTAATGTGCGTTTATTTTGCCAGCGCCAATACATAAAAAACAGTAAAGTAAAAAACAACACCACAAGTAAAATCACTCGCTGTTGCAACAAAGTGGTATTTTCTATGGCTTGCATTTGTTGCGTAATCTGCTGTTCTTTTAAGGCATTGTCTTTTTCGAGTAAAGACAATTGCTGCCTTTGCTGATCAAAATCGAACCTTGCTTCAAGCTGCAGTAGCTTATTATTTCTTTTTTGCAGATCTAATGCTTTTTGTGTAAATGCATAACGCTTTAAATATAAATGCGCCCATTGATAGTCTTGGATTTGAGCGAAGCTGGAAGCCAGAGTATGTTGTAATTGTGCTTGCTCTTCTAAAAATCGTGTGTGAAAAGTGCTTTGTAGTCCATCTTGTGCCGTTAAAATGGCTTTAGCAAATAAACCAGCTTGAAGGTATGTCTTCGCTTGCAGCACTTTAACCATTAACTTAGTGTGATGAAACTGACTATCAGAATTGTAATGGCTGATTTGATCAATCAGCGCCTGTGCAACGATGTGCTCACCCATTTCTAACTTTACTTTAGCTTTCTCAATCAGCAATTCAATGTAAATCAATTTGCTCATATTGGGTTTGTCTAATGCATCATCTAGCACGTACAGTGCTTGCAAATAACTCCCTTTACTAAAGTAGATCCGTGCCTTCCAAAGGTAAATTTTAGGTCTGAGGATGCTAACCTTAGGTAGTTGATTCACCAAAAGCTCTATCTTATTCATTTTTTCTGATGCTTGCTTATAACGCTCTAACGATACCTCTAGATGAACAATTGAAAGGTAAACACTGATCAATAAAGCTGGATCGGCGAGCTCCAGAGCAATGTCTAGTGCCTGTTGATTCAACGCCAAGCTCTCTTTGTAGTCACCATAACGGTGCTTAAGCAACGCAACCAGTAATAATGCTTCAGCTTGAACAATAGTGTTATTAGCAGAAGCGGCTTCTTGTTCGAGAGCCTTTAGATTTGGCAATAGTTTTAAATCGTATGTAGTCAATACCGCTTTTTTATATACCTCAAGTTTTGCGGGTAGCTCAGCAAAGCTTTTTGTTTGAAATTTAGGCGAAGGTGTTTTACTTGAAGATTCAAAACAAAAAAAGAAAAGAAATAGCGCAATAAGGTGAGAAGTATATTTAATCATTGCAATCCTGGGTTGAGCATTTGAATATTTATCGTTTGCCAATCCGTGACTTTCTCATTAATGAAACCTGACTGTTTCAGCGCCTGTTCAATTTTACCATTTGTGCGAAGTATACTTAAACCTTTATTAAGCGCCTTAAATATAGCGCGACCTTCTGGATGTCGTTTACTTACCACAAAATGTCTAGAATCAGGTAAAAATACCTTAATATTATTGATTGGGACATATAAGCGGTTTTCAAAGTTTAACTCTAAGCTTTCACTAACACTAAAGTTGATCAGCATGGCGTCCACCACACTACTCTCTACCATTTCTAACATGGTTTCCCAAGGGCCTATAAAGCTAACAATGTTTAAGTCGGTATTGTGAAGAGCGCGCCAATCGACCTTCCATCTAGGGTTTGCAACGATAGTTAAATTTTCTAGCTGAGCTTTAGCTAAATTGTGGAGATGCACGTTACGCTTAGCAACATATAAACCCGCTTCGTATTCTCCAAATTTAACTAAGGGTTCACTTACAAACAGCGAACCACGATAATTCAAAATATCTTCATGCCATACGGAGCGAGCTAATATCAGACTGTCTCCAGCAATTAAATCAGAGTACTCTAGAATATTAATAGAAGGCTTAGGGTTAAATACGATGGGTCTATTAATACCTCCAAGTTTCAAAGCTTGTTGTAAAAGGATCATTTCAATTATTTCAATATGTGACCCTTTTGTTGTGGCATGAAAGTCATTTATTTCATAGGGCGAACGACCATTTAAAAAACTTTGATAACGCTGCGTAAAGTTTTCACTTTGCATGATATCCACTACCAAAGGCGTTAGTGAAAAACACCAATTTGGCAGTAAAAGAAAAATAATTAGGACACAAAACCGCATATACACCGCACCAAAAAGTAAAGTGCATTACTATGCACTTTTAATGAACATTATATGAGTGAGAGTATTTATAGCAACAAATTTAATGCAAAAGGATTATAAAATATGAGTTTTGAACACAAAAAATTTACAAAAAGAACAGTTTAAGACACTAAAAAAATTTATCTGTAACCTTAGAGACTGTTCGAATAGTAGCAACTATGCATGCTATTAGAGCTGAAAAAACTTAATCTTCATCAGTATTTTAATCCTTTGGAGATAGATGCTATTATCGGCGCAAATAGTCTATTAGTATCGTAATCATGGAAAAATACGAAGAGCTACTCGTCTCAATCAGAAAAGTCATCCGTGCGATTGATTTGCATTCAAAGCAGTTAAACAAGTCTTCGGGTCTAACTGGTCCACAGTTACTTATCATGCAAGAAATTGCCCGAGTTAAAGGCGTTACAGCAAGTCAAGTTGCCAAACAAATTAACTTGAGTGCCGCAACAGTAACGAACATATTAGATAGACTTGAAAACCGTGGCTTAATCCAACGAGTCAGAAGCTCTGAAGACAAGCGACGCGTCGCATTATTCTTATCAGAAGACGGAACAAATGCACTAATTGATGCGCCACAACCTCTTCAAGAGCACTTTATTCAAAAGTTTTGTCAGCTAGAAGAGTGGGAGCAATCTTTACTGCTTTCATCTATGCAACGCATAGCATCTATGATGGATGCAACAGAAATCGATGCAGCACCAGTGCTTGAAATTGACCCTATGCATATCAGCAGCCAAAAGCAGGCTGAAATATAATAAGTTGCTTCATCAAGGGCTATTATATTTTGAATAAAGACTGCTGATTATACCAATCCTCTTAATTAAATGATCTATTTTGAAGATTGGTATTGTTACTCTGCAAGCTTTTTAAACCAGAGGTTCAAAGATTTAAACTCATCCTCAATTCGGTTGTTATTAGTTAGCCGCCCACCAAACTCATAGTTTTGCTGCGAAAATATCTTGTTGATCGGTAAAGAGGTCGCTAAACATAAGGTATATACGAATTTTATATCTTGCTGTTGTAAAAACAGCTTAACTTTGTTCAAAAGCGCAGATGCTATGCCTTGGTTCTGAAATTGCGTCATCACGCCCAGATCGTAAATACGCGCATTGCTGGTTTCTGTATCTAACTCAACGCGTAAACAACCCACAATAACGCCCATATAATCAGCGCAGTAGTATTGAACGCCATTCTTCATACTCGTCTTGATGAATTCTTCATTACTCACAGGAGATGAGTAATTAGTATAGACATGTCCATATAATTTACTTAAAGCACGTATATCTGTAAGGTTACAGCTTCTGAATTGAACAGGCTCGTTAAACTTTCCTGGATGCCAAGGAGTGGCTTTTAAGGCTTCGGCAACTATGTCGGAGTATTGTTGACTGAATTCACTCTGCTCACGATTTTTATCTAAAAAATAGGAAATGAATACCGCATCTTCGCTCTCGAAGTAACCCGGCACCGTCGCTTCAATTTTATAACCTTTTTTCAAAAACGATACTAACTGTGTGCCTTTTACTTTGGCAATTATCTTGCCATAACCTTGAGCTAAAGCGACTTGAACTAATGCGTCATGAAAAGTATTAGGGGTTTTTATCGTCGAGTCAGTCACATAAATTCGGCTATTTAGCTGACCGTGGCGAATTTTATTAAATTCAACAATTTCATCGCAGTCGTAATAACTACTCGCTACGGCTGACATGATCTCTCCATAAATGAGTTAATACGAGAAAACATTTATTAAATACAAATCATTGTCGAAAATAATTTGATTTAAAACTTTAAAATGTACTCACCTAATTATGATTATATTATATAAATCAGAGCACTAAGAACTTAACCAAGAATGAACCACTCAGCAAAGTGGCTTTCAAATACTTTGTACTCGAAGCATATTAACAATTATTAGAACTCGAAGCAAATTATCTACTAATAAGAAAATTAGCGAAAGAGACTATAATTAAGGCGATATTTATGGCAAACATCCTTTCGTTTTTGAAGAGAGCCTAAACAACAGCCCTTCCCTTATCTGAAAACGACTCAATCAATATAAAAAATCAACCAAAAACTCTCAAAACTAATAATTTCAACTATAAATTTAACTACTCAAACAAAAATGATTGAAGGTAAGA
>CAYZOE010000174.1:0-5376 GCA_964479805.1 uncultured Pseudoalteromonas sp.
TCTTGGTTTAGTCCACTTCAAACATAAAAAAGCCCGCTCAATATCGCGGGCTTTACTATAATTAAGTTTTATTCTCCTGCAATCTGCATTGACTCAATTAGTATGGAACCTGTTTGCACGCTGCCGCGCGCTTCAATATCTCCACCAATGGCCTGCACTCCCATAAACATATCTTTTAGATTGCCTGCAATAGTGATCTCACTTACTGGATATTGGATCTCGCCCTGCTCAACCCAAAAACCTGCTGCGCCCCGAGAGTAATCACCCGTTACTGTATTAACACCTTGCCCCATTAGCTCTGTGACTAATAAGCCCGTGCCCATTTCTTTAAGTACAGCTTTTAAGTCATCATGAGTTTGTTGAACTAACCAGTTATGAATACCGCCAGCATGGCCCGTGGCTGTCATACCCATTTTTCTTGCAGCATAACTTGCAAGTAAATAGGTTTGTAGCTCGCCCCCGTAAATAATTTCACGATCCAGCGTTTTTACCCCTTCACTATCAAATGGGCTAGACGCTAACCCTTTTAACAAATGTGGGCGCTCTGACACGTTTACTTTTTCATTAAAGATTTGTTTACCTACAGAGTCTAACAAGAAGCTTGACCTACGATATAACGCACCACCACCGATTGCTGAAACCAAATGACCAAACAAACTATTTGCAACATCTGCTCGAAACACAACAGGCGTCTTCATAGTCGCAATTTTTCTACTTTTCAAACGAGCAATGGTTGACTCAGCCGCTTCAAGGCCAACAAACTCGGCGGATTTTAAACCAGATTTTTCACGACTCAATGTATAAGCATGATCGCGCTGCATTTGCTCGCCATCTTGACCAATCACCATGGTACTTAAACTATGGCGTGTTCTCGGGAAGCCCGCTAAAAAGCCATGAGTATTTCCATAAACTCGTAAGCCTTCATGACTAGAGAAACTCGCACCATCAGAATTAACAATACGCTCATCAAACTCTAATGCCACTTTTTCTGCTTCAATACACAGCTCAACACCCTGCTCTGGCGTTACTTCCCAAGGGTGATACAAGTCTAAGTCAGGCGGAGACACCTCAAGTAACGCTTTATCTGCAATACCGTTACAAGGATCATCCGAAGTAAACTTCGCAATATCAATGGCTTTTTCAACCACAGAACGGAGCGCTTTAGGACTCAAATCAGCGGTAGATGCTGAGCCTTTATGGTTGCCCACATAAACACTGATCCCTAAGCCGCCATCTTGGTTAAACTCAATGGTCTCAACCTCACCCATGCGCGTACTCACAGACAAGCCCGAAGTACTCGACATTGCCGCCTCAGCCGCTGTTGCACCAAGTTTTGTCGCGTGCGACAACGCCTCTGATACGGCCTGTTTGACTTCATCTATTTGAGTAAAAATCGCACTTTGCTGCTCAGATTTCATAGTTATGCTCTCTAAAAACACCTTTAATATCTAAATGCTAACACACATATTCGACTTCGCCTTATCAAGGCACAGCATTTATGGCGTATAATTGTTATAATCCGCAAAATTTTTATAGAAACTCCGCACCATGGCTAAGAAAAAGAAACCTGTTATTGAAGAAGAAATTATTTACGTTTCAAAAAGTGAGCTAAAACGTGACGCACAGCAATATCAACAGCTAGCTATCGATTTAGCAGCTATGAGTAACAAGCAACGCGATAAGTTACCGCTTAGCGATGACCTTGTGGAAGCCATGGTTGTTGCTGATAAGATCAGGGCAAAGTCTGAAGCATACCGCCGTCACATTAACTACATCAGTAAGACACTCCGCCTAACAGACAATGTCGCAGACATTGAAGCTGCGATTGAGTTAATGCTGAACAAAAACAATCAAGCAGATGTTTTGCTCAACAAAATTGAATCTACTAGAACTGAGTTAATCAATAATGGTGACAGCTTAATTAACGAGCTTTTGGAACAGTATAACTCACTCGAAAGGCAAAAACTTCGCCAATTAGTTCGCCAAGCAGCGAAAGAAGCCAAAGCCGAAAAGCCGGCAAAAGGCTACAAAGATCTATTCCAGTATCTTAAAGAAGCCATGATGCCTTAATATTTGAGTGTCCTCGCTGCGGTTGAAAAAGTTGACCGCAGTTTCTGGCTCGTTTAAAAAATGATTCTTTATTAAGCAATTGAACAAGATAAGTCGTTTTTTTCGACTTTAAGTGGTGACAAGCCCTATAAAAATTTTTATACTGCCTGCGCTTTTTACGATTCCATACGATTTCAAGCAATTCTAAATGGCCCTATAGCTCAGTTGGTTAGAGCACACGACTCATAATCGTTAGGTCCCTGGTTCGAGTCCAGGTGGGGCCACCATTTACTCCTAAGTTTATATCTCATTCAAATCCATGTTTTTATAATCAAAGCTCTTAATTGCTCAAGGCCTAGATATTGGCTCATTTCTAACAATATTCGTTTATTTTTAACCAAAACATCAATTCGAGAAGATTACGTGAAAAAATTAGTAGTAGCACTCAGTGCATTAATTTTAGTTTCAGGTTGTCAAATGTCACAGCGTCAGAATGCAACTACAGGTGAGACCGAAACAAACTCAGCAACAAAGGGGGCCATTATTGGTGTAGTGTCGGGCGCCATCGTAGGTCTAGCAACAGGTAAAGATGCAGATGACCGCAAAAAGCGTGCACTTATTGGCGCAACAACCGGAGGTGTCATCGGAGCTGGTGTAGGTTATTACTTTGATGAACAAGAAGAAGCGCTTCGCAAAGAATTAGTGGACTCTGGCGTTCAAGTGAAAAGAGTGGGTGAAGATAAACTCGTATTAATTATGAAAAACGGTATCGGCTTTGATTCAGGCTCAGACAAGCTAAGTACTTCAATTTATCAGACACTAAATAGTGTTGCGAAGGTACTTGTTGAGTATCCAGATACACAGTTATTAATCGAAGGTCATACTGATAGCTCAGGTAGCGAATCTTTAAATCAAATACTTTCTGAAAAGCGTGCAAACTCAGTAAAAGCCTACCTACAAAGCCAAAAAGTTGCAGCAAATCGTTTGTTCACTGAGGGCTTAGGTGAGTCCCTACCAGTTTGCGATAACAGCACTAAAACTGGCCGTACTTGTAACAGACGTGTCGAAATCAGTATTTTCCCTACAAACAAGTAATCTCCTATTTTAGCTCAGCCTTTAACTAAGGACTGGGCTTTTAAATATCCAGAATATTTCGCCTATTTTGATGGATTTTTATTCTTGAACTTATAAACTTTTTCTTTGTTTACTATGTATGATTACGCTATATGTGAATAGGAGTTAATTATGCGTTTTTTTCTACTACTTTTAATACTGCTGTGTAGTTTCATTGCTTTAAGTAAAACAGAGCAAATATCGCAGCAGGCACTACTAATCAATCAAATGTCTGCAACACCACATCAAATTATCGATGTGAGAAGTCCTGAAGAATTTGCAGCTGGGCATGTAAAAGGTGCTATTAACATCCCTTTTAATAAGTCCGAACAGCATCAAGATCTACTCAATTCACTAAGACAAAAAACACTTGTTGTATATTGCCGCTCAGGTCGTAGAGCGGCAATATTCGAGCGTGCGCTATCCAAGGATGGATTTAACCTTTTACATTTAAGCGGTGACATGAATAGTTGGCAGGCTGAGAATTTACCTACCGTGAAATAACGCTTTAGATATTTTATTTTTCCTCTTGTCACAGCTTGAAGTTAACTAAACTCGCTGAGATATCGGAATAAATCACCATGAGAACAAGACTATTTCAAAGAATGTGATAGTATTGTTTGGCAGTGTAAGGATTTTAAAATATGAATGTTGAACAATTAGTCGATAAAGCAAAGCAAGTCTGTGATAACCGGGGCGCACGTTTTACAGCGATCCGTGAAAAAGTCTTCCGTCTACTCGCGGCTAAGCAAGGTGGTGTGGGCGCCTATGACCTTTTAGAAGAATTAAAAGTCTCTGAGCCCGGAGCAAAACCTGCAACGATTTATCGTGCTTTAGACTTTTTATCTGAGCTTGGTTTTATCCATAAAATTGAGAGCACTAATGCATTTATGCTGTGTCATCATTTTGATCATATTCACCCTGTACAATTACTGATCTGCGATGATTGCGGACATGTTGATGAGCTTCATTCAAGTTTAATATCACATGAAATGAACAATTTAGCCTCTGAGCGTGGCTTTCAGGTAAGCAACCAAACAATAGAAGCACATGGTAAGTGTGTAAAGTGTAAAGACTAAGTGAAGTTATACAATTAAACCACTACACTTAACCTAGAATTGAATAATTAAAAATCAAGGGAACAGCACATGAAAGTAGAGTTCATAAACCCTTTTTTATCATCATTAATAAATGTCTTAGCGACCATGGCTCAAACTGAGCTGACACCAGGTAAACCAAAAATCAAAAAAGGTGAGATCGCGCAAGGTGATGTATCGGGCTTGATCGGTATGGTAGGCCCACAGACTAAGGGTTCATTTTCAATTACCTTTGATGAACAGCTAGCGCTCACGATCATGGAGCGTATGTTAGGTGAGCGCCCAGATGAAATTAATGAAGAAGTGACGGACATGGTGGGTGAAATCACTAATATGGTAACTGGCGGTGCAAAAAATTTGCTAGGTGAAAAAGGCTATGACTTTGACATGGCTACACCGATCGTTGTGTCAGGTCCAGGACACACGATTACGCACAAGTGTGAAGGCACTAAAATTATTATGCCATTCACTTCAGCTGACGGTAATGCCAATATTGAGGTGAGCTTCGATAAATTATGAGTTGGCAGCAAGCTAAATTCACCTTAGCCGCTAAGTCTCGCGGCTTTCACCTAATTACAGATGATATTCTCAAGCAACTACCTGAAATCCACAACTATCAAATTGGCCTTTTACACTTATTCCTGCAGCATACGTCTGCCAGTTTAACCATAAACGAAAATGCCGATCCGACCGTGCGCATAGATATGGAAAGCCACTTTAATCACTTTGTGCCTGAACGTCAGTCCTATTATAAGCATGACTATGAAGGTGATGACGATATGCCTGCACACATTAAATCTAGTACGCTAGGTTGCCAGATCACCATCCCAATTAGTCATGGCCGACTCATGCTTGGGACGTGGCAAGGTGTATATTTAGGTGAACATAGAGACTATGCCAGCGGCAGAAGTATTATTGCCACCTTGTCTGGAGAACTGTATTGATATTTCATACCAATTATCTAAATTGAGTTGTTTATATGGGGACAATGAACGCTTTTCGATAGCAAAGCGATCCTTTGCTATTTAGTTGTTTTAAATAAAAAATATTAACGTAAATAGCGTCAGTTTTAATCTCTCGAAATGTTCAAGTATTTTTAAAGATTGGTATCACTATT
>CAYZOE010000175.1:0-5257 GCA_964479805.1 uncultured Pseudoalteromonas sp.
TATACTGTAAAAAACAATAACGAGAAAACTACCTGCGATTAATCTACATCAACAGTTCCGAATGCATCATATACATACAAGTTTTTTGTTCGACTTCTTGATTCGTTATTGAGAAAGCATTGTTCGAAAATACGAACATAAATAGTGTAATTAGAGCTATTTTTAACTTTTTCATTTTTTCCTTAATTAATAATAAATAAGGCCAGATCTGCATGATGCAAGACCTGACCCCAGTGTTTTTCCAAGACCTGACCCCAGTGTTTTTCCAAGACCTGACCCCAGTGTTTTTTGGTAAGCATTAGTAGACTGAATATTAGTACTTTTTTATAAAACATTAGAAACCTAAAATGCTACGCAGAAATTGCGTAGCATTTTTTATCATAGCAAAGTGATATATTGTAATAAGCAGGATTCGTTGTTCGCACCTCGAACCGTATCGTCTAATGTTATCAATACTTTTTTTCCTGCAAGCTTGGCTGCAAGTGCAATACTTAGTGCGTCTTTATCGCCTTTTGCAACTGCAATTGCATATTTATTTCGATATTTCCGACAGTTTGTAGGTTCAATATTTAAGTTTTCTAGTGAAAACCATACAACATCTTGCCACTGAGATGCAGCTAGTGTTTGCGTCGAACCATGATATCGGATCTCCGCAATATTCGCTGTGATATCGAAACGTTGTGCAAATGCGGTATCACTTAAAAATAACAGCATCAATAAAGTTAATATTTTTTTCATTTTTTTCCTTTAAAATTTTTATTCTTTATAACTATATGTAAAGTATTAGCCTTTTAAATAAACGCCAATAATATTACCTTGAGGATTTGAGCCATTAATGCACTTATTAATGCGCACTTGTACTTTTTTACCTGCTGTTTGTGCGGCAAGTAAAATTGCAAAGATTGCGTCATATTTTACGTGGTTAGGATCAAGGTAATAACGAGAACGCGAGCAGCCTGCGGCAGTCAAATCAACATAAGTACTGCCAGATGCACTATATACATGCAAGTTTTTTGGTACCACCTCTGGAGTCGTTGTTGCGAGAGTATTGTTCGAAAATACGAACATAAATAATGTAATTAAAGTTATTAGTAACTTTTTCATTTTTTTTCCTTAGTTATAAGAGAGAGTCAGGTCTGAAAGTTTAAAGTCCTGACTCCATTAAATTTTCTTAGTCTTTATTCAATAGTGAATGTAAACCTTTTAATCCTTCCTTTTCTATCAGGTAGTATTGTTATACTTTTAATCGCGTATAGGCTGCCTGTTAACTTTCCATTCTCTTTGAAAGAAAAGAATGCATGGATAGAAACTCTGCTACCATCTAATTTTTTTAAACTTTCCTCTGGTAAGTTAAGTGATAAAGATAATGCAGCACTATAATCATAAAAACCATAAGACTCCTTACTTGGAAATAAAAAATGGTCCTTACTTTGTGCTGATATAACCCCCTGTAAAATAACTTCTTTATCTTGGAAAGAAGCCCTATTACCTAATAATTCATAAAAGCTAGTTTTATCTGGCCTTGCTTCCACATCACAAAAACCAAATAAAAACAAACAAAACAAAAAATTAGTAAAAGAAAACATTAATTTAACCATTTGTACCTATCATCTTTTGCCATATTTTCACCATTTTTAACCCAGTCAACTCCATCATGACGATATAGAAAACCTTTTTGTGTGATTGAACCGTCTTTAGCTGATGCAGCTTTAAATGCTGAGTAATCAAACTTAGCCATAACTCTTTCACCTGCTGTCATATAAGTATTTTGAGTTGTATTTAAAATATCTCCAGGACTTAGCCAACGATAAAAAGAGGAACCATGCGAGTGAACATCAGCAACTGCGTTCGGAGAAATTGATAAATCAACGCTCTCTGACTTAAAGTCAGTCTGTAAATTACCTATTTTATGTGCTCCATTCTCCACAACAATATCAGCACCGATCTCGATATTATATTTTTCTGCTATTGGATCTACTTCAGCAGCAAAATCAGATACTGCATCATCAACCCCATACTCTAAGCCATACTCGATACTTTCATCACGAAGTTTACCTAATCTTGATGCCGCATTTTTGATTTCAGTATTTATTTCTTTAAGCTCACTTTCTGAAAACCTACTTTTGTCACCTGAAGAGTATTTTGATGAACTATTTTTTTCTCGAGATTGCTTCGAACCATGAGAGTGCCCATCTGTATCACCAGCTCCTTGTTCTTTACCGATACTATTAATGGCCATGCCAATGCCCATCATAGCGAGATTAAGCGCTTGTCCTTTTGCCCAACTCTTCGCATAACCACCTGCGAAGTTCGCCATGGCTGTGCCGCCACCATCTATTGCTTGAGCAATACCTATTGCAAGCTTCGCATACCCATAATACTCATAGGCTGTTAACGCACCGGTTATTATTGCCCCAGCCATTGTGCCTGCCAATGTCGTGGTCGCCAATGAATTCAAGGCCCAAATCGCTAGCGTCGCAAAGATATACCCACTTGGATCTGTTTTATTCAACGGGTTATTTACCACATACGAGTAGCGGTTTAAGTTTTGAATGTTCTCTGGCGCTTGTACCATTGGGTCGGCTTGCAAGAAACGCCCTAAAATGGGGTCGTAAATACGCCCGCCCATGTGCACCAGCCCAACTTCATCCATCTGCTCATGACCCGTATAACCACGTAAGGTGATTTTACTGGTGAACTTGGCTTGATCACTGAAGTCTCTTGCCCATGTTTTCGCATCGCGGCGCGCACCAAACACATCAAAGCTCATGGTTTGTTCAAGCTTACCATTGGCATCAGCAATCACATGCGTTGAACCTAAATGGTCATCTAGCATGTAACGTGTTGTCGCTTGGTTATTCACCGTAGTAACCAACACTTTGCCTGCAATATAACGCTTGCTTACCCAAACACTTTGACCACCATAGCGAATAAACTCCACATTACCCACGTAACGTGTTTCTTGCGCAATCGGTATGAAGGTCGTTAAATCACCGTTTAAGATAGGAATTAAACTGCCTTTCTCACCACCGAACTCGGTACGCTTGAAACGCTTACCTGCGCCTGAGTACGCAAATTCTACCCAGTAGTCGTCTTTTTTGATGTAAGTCGGTTTATGGAAGCTGTTGTAAACAAGCTCGCGCTCGTTGTCTTTTACCATATTACCAGCGGCATCATAAGCGTACTTATTCGCTCTCGTACCTGTAACCTCTGTTACCGCATGAGGGCGACTGCTTTGATAGTGGTAATTACCTACCCCTGATTTGTAGGTGATGTTACCCAGTTCGTTATAGCGAATATCTGTGCTTGGCCCACCTGAGATGCGGCTACTGGTTACTCGGTTTAAGCTGTCATAACCAAAGGTCTCTTTTTTATTGACCACCAAATCTTGGCGATAATTTAAGTTACCTAGGTTATTCCAGTCATAACGTAAGTTCTGTAGCGTACCACTGCCTGTTGACGTCATACTGGTCAATAAGCCGGTATTGGCATCAAAGGTTTTATTACGTGTGATACGACTACCTAACTGCTCTTTGGTGACATTACCAAATGCATCCGCTGCTTTGGCTTGCCAAACCGTGCTGTTGGTTTGGTTGTCTTTTAATGCAGTTAAATGTTTATGGCTGTTGTAGGTATAGCTAACAGACTTACCTGATGCGTCGGTTTCTTTGAGTAACTGACCGTTATTGTTGTACGCCCACAACTCTTTATAGGTGGTGCCATCAATGATGGTGTGTTTCTCTCTGTTGCGACCAAATGCATCATAGTAAAAACGCTCAACAAACCCGCTCACTTTATCTGTCGTTTGGTACACCATGCCCTTGGCATAGCTGCCTTTGTCATATTCTGTGACAGTGTGGTGCTCAAGCTTACCATTGCGTTTACGGATACTTTCTGTCGCACGACCAATGCTGTCGTACTTATACGTCATCACATTGCCATTGCTGTCACTTTCTTGTGTCAGTTGGTGATACGCATTATAGCTGTAGTTAACCGTGCCCTTGTCTGGGTCAACCACTTTGGTTTTGTTGCCGTACTTGTCAAACGTAACCTGGATTTGGCTGCCTTTGGGGCCCGTCAGCTTTCTTGACTTACCATTCTCGTCATATTCATACGTCGCCGATTTACCATTGGCATCGGTGACTTTAACCAACAGCCCCATGGCATTCTTGATTTGGGTATTTCTATGACCTGCTGGGTTAACGCTAGTAACAGACTCGCCATTATATTCTGTTAACCACTGCGATGAATCCGCCTTGGTGACCTTAATCGCACGGTTTTGTTTGTCGTACGCATACACATTCCAAGTCGGTGTATTCCCCGCAAAGTAAGGCATTGACTCTTTGTACTTACGACCCTTAGTGTCATACAAATAATCAACATATACATAGCTGCCATTCAGCGCAATACTGCCCTCACGTAGCTTACGACCAAGCACATCAAAGTAGGTGCGGCTATTCGGTGTACCTTCTGCTACCGTCTCTTCAAAGTAAACACCGGATGTTGGGCAGTGGTTGGTGCCTTTACACCAGTACTTGGCTTTACTTGTGCTAATGGCCAAGCTACCTGTGGTACTGTGGTTGTTCGCCGGTGTCGAAATCTCCCCCGTTAAACGACCCAATTTATTGTAGGTATAATACGTGCGCTGACCGTTTGCCGTTTGTGTGTAACTCTTACGGCCCAACGAGTCATACCCTATGGTGCTTCTATGCCCTAAGGTATTTTTCTCACCCGTTACATGACGATACGTACCATCATAATAAGTCTCGAGTGTTTTCGTTGGCAAGCCTGACTTAGACACTGTCTCTTTGGTGATCAAACCGCGATTGTTTAAAGTGAACGCTTTGACAACCCCATTGCTGGCCGTTGTCTTAGTCAGTCGACCTAAACTGTCATACTCAAATTTACTGATATGCGTGTTGGCATAATTGGCTTTATTTGAGCCGCCTAAACGATTTAAATAACGTTTATACTCTTCTTTTTGCGTTAAACGCCCACCATACTGACTGTAGTTATAGTCATTGTCTGACTTGGTATAGGCATAGCCGTTACCACTGTCAACCTTGCTGGTTTCAACTAATGGGTTACCATAACTGTCTATCGTCAGCGTTTTGGTCTTCGTGGCAATCACCGTCTTATTACCATTGTCAGTGTTATAACTTCTTGTCACTGAGCTGTGTGGATACACCATATATGGTTTGGTTGAATTCGCCGTGACAAACGAGGTCTGTTGCTTGCGACTGTAACTGGTCGTCAC
>CAYZOE010000176.1:0-5228 GCA_964479805.1 uncultured Pseudoalteromonas sp.
TTTGTGATGCCCCAGAATTTGTTGAAATTGCTGAACATATAGCATCATTTACAAAAGGATGTATTTTCGTTGCTCACAATGTGAATTTTGATATGGGTTTTATTCGCGCTGAGTTTGCGCGTTGTGGCATGTATTACAAGCGTGCCAAGTTATGCACTGTGTCACTTGGCCGTAAATTCATTCCGGGTCATAAATCATACTCCCTTGGTAATATTTGCAAGGATTTGGATATTAGCCTTGTCGGTCATCACAGAGCATTAAATGATGCGATGGCAACCGCAGAGTTGTTTATTAAGATTAATAAAGCTCGAATAACGAAACAACATTGAATGTATTGAATGCTCCAGTGTTTGTAGTAGCAGCTAGATGTTAAGTCTCGTCTAGCTGAATATATTTAGTATTTTTAAACTTAGCGTTCACCCATAACTTCGAATTCGTCTTTAATAAGACGCGCTTTACCATCTGCTTCAATACGCCATAGTTCCTGATGTACCACACCAAATGCTTTATTCATGGTCCATTTTGAAGTCAAAATAAAGCTCTTATTATCAAATTTGCTCCATTTTACATCAGTGTATTCAACATCTTTGAAGCCCTGGTCAATAATGCCTTGCCAAAATGCCTCTATCATCTGCCTACCTTCAAAAGTGCCAAATGGGCGCGCTTGCATAACTGCATTATCATTATACTGCGCAGCACAGCCTTTAGCGTCTTGGTTGTTAAAGGCTTTTTGCCATGACGCGATCCCTTTTTTACATGCCTCTAATACTTGTTGTTCGATCATTTCTATTCTCTCTTTTTGTATCAATATTTGTGAGGCTAGATTAACGAACTGAAAAGTTTCAAAAAACAGATATAATAGAAATGACTGTTTTGCCATACAGAACAATAAAATGAAACGTTTAAAACAAATGATGATTTTTGCCGAGATAGTTGAAGCAGGATCTATCTCTGCAGCAGGTGAGCAGCTATCGCTCTCAAAGTCTGTGATAAGTCAAAATTTAAAGGATCTTGAGCTTAATCTAGGGGTTATTTTATTAAAGCGTACAACGCGAAAATTGTCCCTCACAGATGCGGGAAATCGGTTTTATTTGCAATGCAAAGAGATAAACCTGATTGCCAGTAATGCGTGGGAACAGGCTCAAACCTTTCTAAGTGAACCTAAAGGGCGAGTAAGGATCACAGCACCAAACGCTTTGATGGAAACTTTAGTTACGCCAGTGATTGCAAAGCTGATCAAGCGCTACCCAGACCTAAAACCTGAATTGGTAAACGCCGATGAGCAGTTAGATTTCATGGAACATGATATTGATTTGGCAATTAGGGTCGGCCGATCTTCAGATAGCAGTTTAACCCAAAAGCGTATTGGTTCATTCAAAGATATACTTTGTGGTATGCCAGAGTTTGCTGGTCAGCAACTAGAGTCGTTACCCTATATTGCCAATGTTTGGCAAGGTAAAAAGGTATCGCACACCTTTGTGAAAGAGAATAAAGAAGTGCAGCAATTTTCTACAGAGGCACAATGTATAACGAACTCGTTTTACTCATGTATATCATTGCTTAAAGCGGGTGCGGGAATTGGAGTTGTGCCTGATTTTTATTTGTCTCAATTTGCCGATGAGCTGGTGGCTGTAAATTCTGAATTAATACCGCCTAGTAACCCTGTTTTCGCAATGCATCCTTATGGCAAAAATCAACCATTGAATGTCAGTGTGTGTACTGAAGCGATAACAGAGCAACTAACAAAATTAGTTGCTCAAAGTAACCATTAATTTAAGCTTGATAAAGCTCATAGAATGATACTTGATCAGGCTTACTGAGTGCCTTAGGGCGCATTGCTTGTACTTTTTCTCTTGCTTCAGCTTTGCTGTAGCCCAGCTCAACGAGCAATATGGCAATCATTAAGCCTGTGCGACCAGAGCCACCCTTACAATGTACAGCGACAGTTGCCGGTGTATTAAGTAAAGTCAGCAGCGCTGACTTTTGCTTTTGCCAAGCATCAAAAAATCGTTCATCAGGTCCTTTATCATCAGAAATAGGTAATTGAAACCAAGTGATGTCTTGGTTGGCACAGACTTCACCGAGTGTAGAGGCATTATTTTCTTCAAGCTCTTCATCAGACATTAGCGTCACAATGGCACTGGCACCAGCCGCTTTTAATTGCGTTACAGAGTCGACTAAGTCCGCGTCTTTTATTCCAGGGCAAGGCGTGAACAAAAAACTAATGTTGTTTTTTACGGTTAATTTATCAAATGGATGTAAAGACATAATCTTTCCTATCTAGTGTTATGGACAGCACGCTGAAATTCGGGCAGGTCTATCTCCCATCTCATTTAAGCGAGCTAAATCATATGCTAAAAAGTCAGGGTTATTCTCAGTGGTGCTGTTCAGCACAGTTTTAGCCCACTCAGGAAGTTCGCTATTAATGCTATAGAATACCCATTGGCCCTGACGTTTGTCGGTAAGTAATCCGCACTTTCTGAGCTGTGCCAAATGACGCGATATTTTGGGCTGACTTTCTTCAAGCGCTGCCATCAATTCACAAACACACAGCTCTTGCTCTTTTTCTATGAGAAGCAAACTTTTCAAGCGAGTCTCATCTGCAAGACATTTATAAAATTGTACAGGTTCCATCATGTTTCCAAGTATTCAAGCCGATTGGCATGAGTCTCGACCAATATATGGAAAATCATATGTTTTAGCTTTTAGTTGATCAAGTTTTTATAAAATTAAGTCTTAAAAATAAGGTGACTAAAATTATTGGTGCTGAATCGGCACTAATTTTTTCAATTATTGCGCACTTTTTGCATAAATATTCTCCTTACGATCACGTTAATGACTTTTATCGGAAAATGTTATGAACAAATTTAGCTATACACTTAGCGTAGTCGCTGTAGTCATAGTGCTGAATGGTCATCACAATTGATGTTTAATATCAAATACTCAATCATTCTTAGAAATTAAAACTAACGCTAACTTCGTTGAAAATGTCTTATTTAGAAAACTAAATAGCAAAACTTTAACCTTACCAGCATGGATGTATTTACTTTGCCGATAGCAGGACGCGTGAGCTGCGTTATCGAGAAATTATCTTTGCCTGAAAATTGACCGTTTAATTAAAATGATCGGTATTCCCTAAAATACGCTTTTACAAAATCGATAAATACTCTCAGTTTATAGGGTGGATAAATGAGCTGAGGGTAGAGCATATAAAGCCCACCACTGCTTTTTATTTTCTCATGCTGTAAAACTTCAACGAGCCGACCTGAATCTAGCTCATCTTTAACGAAATAATTCGCTATCCTGAAAAGCCCTGCGCCTTGTTGGGCAGAGTGCTTTAACATGTGATTGTCGTTACCCGACAGCCAGCCATTAATGCTTACTTGCTGAGAAATAAAAGGCCAGAGAGTTTGCTCAGTTACTGTCAGACACTGGTGATTTTCTAAGTCAAAAAGCGAGTCTATTGGGCCACTTGATTTCAGATAACTTGGTGAAGCAACAATGACATGTTCATAGTCGAACAATTTATTGGCAACCATGTTATCTGGTGGTGATGAGGTGGCACGAAAAGCCAAATCAAAATCTTGTTGGTTTAAATTAAAAATACGGTAACTTGAATTAATTACAAACTCAATATTCGGGTGCTGTCGTTTAAACTTATTGCAAATGTCGAAAAGAAGGGTGCTTGCAAACATTTTTGGTGCAGTGAGTCTTATAACCCCGGCAACTTGTTGTGAGTCAGTGCTCTTTTCTATATCAAATAACTGCGTTCTTATTCGCAATGCTTGTTCGTAAACATCAACCCCTTGGGTGGTAAGTTTAACGCTGCGCGTTGTTCTTATAACCAATGTCGCTTTTAAGTGGGTCTCAAGCTGTTTTATTTTTTCAGAAAGATAACCTTTAGAGATCCCTAACTGTTCAGCGGCTTTTGTGTAGCTAAGTTGTTCTGCTAGTGTTAAAAATAGCATCAGCAACTCAACACGTTTATGTTCGTTCATGATAATTATTGTTAGCTATATAAAACAATGTTTTCTTAATTATACTATTTTATTCATGATACAGAACAATAAACTAATGAGACTAAAAATAAATTAAGGTGACTTGATGATGAAACAGACTTTACCACTTAAAAAATATTATCCTCATGCCAGTCGAATTGCATACGGATGCATGGGCTTAGGCGGTGAGAAGGACAATTCTTCAATTATGAATAAAGATATCTCACAAGCTCACTCAGTGATTGAAGCGGCTTTGGCTTATGGCATTAATTTCTTCGATCATGCTGATATCTATAGAAATGGTAAAGCTGAGCAGGTTTTTGGTGAAGTGTTAAAGACAAAACCTGAGCTGAGAGAAAACATGGTACTGCAATCTAAATGCGGTATCCGTTTTAAAAAAGGGTCATTACCTGGCCGTTATGACTTTTCTAAAAAGTGGATTAAACACTCGGTTGAAGGCAGTTTAAGACGCCTAAATACAGAGTACTTAGACATTTTAATGCTGCACAGACCAGACCCTCTAATGCAGGTTGAAGAATTGGCAGAGACAATAACTGAATTAAAGTCAGAGGGTAAAGTCAATTATCTTGCGGTTTCTAACATGAGCCATCATCAAATTTCTTATATAAAAAAACACCTTGAGGTGCCGATAATCGCAAACCAAATTGAGATGAGTCTAGGAAAATTAGATTGGTTGAATGATGGTGTTATGGTCGGCACTACTGGTAACCATCAGGTGGACTTTGTCAGTGGCACCTTAGAGTATTGTCAAAATGAGCGAATACAACTCCAAGCCTGGGGATGTTTAGCCAAAGGTCGGTTTTCAGAGCAAGCTTTACAGTCAGAGTGTCATGTGACACAACAAACAGCTAAGCTCATTTGTGAATTGGCCGAAGCACATCATGCAACACCAGAAGCGATTTTACTGGCATTCCTATTAAAACATCCGAGTAATATACAACCTGTTATTGGCACAACTAATTTAGATAGAATAAAAGGTGCGACCATGGCGCTCGATTTCGAGCTTACAAGAGATGAATGGTATAGCCTTTTCGTGAGCGCGAGAGGGCAAGCACTGCCTTAGAATGAAGAGGTATTAATAAGTGCTATTGGTTGTTAAAAAGGGTGACATTATGTCGCCCTTTTAGTTATTTAATTCTCTTATAAAGAGAATGTTCTTGCTACTGAAAGTATGATACGTTCATCTGCTGTATCCCAATCTAGGTTGGT
>CAYZOE010000177.1:0-5177 GCA_964479805.1 uncultured Pseudoalteromonas sp.
GATTGAGATACAGCTCAATGCTGATGATATTTCTTACAAGCACCGTTTTGCAGCTCACAGTGATTGCCAAACACAGCTAGACAACTATTGGTGCAATGCCAATAAAGCGGATTTAGTTAATACAATTTTTAAAATTGAAGCACTGTTAAAGCAGTCATTTTTGTCACACCGAAAATGGTTAGCAATCAAGGATAAAGTGAAAGCCTTGGCTGTAAACTGGCTTGCTCGAGATCTAAAGTGCCAATTAACGCGCGATATACAAAAAGCACTGGCATCTTTAAAAGAATTAGTCAGCTGGACAGAAACAGATATTTCAGAGTTTAAAAACAGCTATATTCACTACAAAATGCAGGAGCATAAATCCTTTTTTGATAGGCTTGAGCAACACCCTCTGACTGAAGCGCAGAAGCGAGCATGTATCATTCAAGATGATAGACAGTTGTTGTTGGCGGGCGCTGGGACAGGAAAAACCAGTGTGATTACAGCGAAATTTAAATACTTACTTCACACCAAGCAAGCCAAAGCAGCAGACCTATTAGTATTAGCCTATGGCAGTGATGCCAGTGAAGAATTGCAAGCGAGACTTGAAGAAAAAGATCAAGTGATGACTTTTCATAGTTTGGGCAAGCAAATCATAGCCGATGTAGAAGGTAGCATGCCTAAGGTTTCTGAATTATCTACCAATTTACAGGCTAAAACTGCGTTTATACTCGATACTTTACAAGCGCTATCTTCTGACGACTCATTTAAGCAGCTGTTGGTTTCATTTTTACGAAATAACTTTGCCTACAAATTTGATGGTGAGCTAAATACATTTTTAAACTCGTCAGTGAAAAACAAGTTTGTACAAACAATTTTCATGTTGATCAGTCTGTATAAACAAGCACATGCACTTGGCAAAATATTAGAACTAGAGACAAGGTTTTCAGATGATTTAACCCTACTGAGGCATTTTTTAGCTGAATATAATCTCTATTTATCAAATGAAAATAGCATCGATTTTGATGACATGATCATTCGTGCCAGACAATATACGCAAAGTGGTCAATATACTCCGAATTGGAAGTTTATTTTAGTTGATGAGTTCCAAGATATTTCCCCAATTCGTGCTGAATTGATAAAAGACTTATTGGCTAATAAGTCGGGTAGCCAACTATTTGCAGTGGGTGATGATTGGCAATCAATTTACCGATTTAATGGCGGTGACATTCGTTACACCACAGAGTTTGCAAAACACTTTGGCCATGCAACGACCACCCAACTCGATAGAACATTTCGTTATTCGCAGTCTCTACTCGATTTATCTGCTGAGTTTGTCTGTGCGAACCCGCATCAAATTACCAAATCAATACAAGCTTTCTCATCAAGCTCATTACCAGCTGTAAAAGAAGTCATTCACACTGATCCAATGCAAGGGATGTCAGAAGCGTTTGGGTACATTGCAAATCAAGCACCAACTAATGCCAGTGTATTAATCTTAGCGAGAAGTCATTCAGCTCTTCTAGATAAACCAACTTTACAAGCGATTGAGAGCCACTATAAGCAACTTTCAATAAAACAGATGACATTTCACGCAGCAAAAGGCAAAGAAGCCGATTACGCGGTTTTAATTGGGTTAGACAATAAGTCATTGCCATCAAGAGTGAAATCAGCACCTTTAGTTGAAGCTTTACTGCCTCAAATAGATCGCTTCAAAGATGCAGAAGAGAGGAGGCTGTTTTATGTTGCATTAACGCGAGCCAAAAAGCAGTTAATACTGCTCATACCTGAGCAGTCTCCTAGTAAGTTTGTGATGGAGCTAAACTACTAACTTACAAAATCACAAATTACTGATTTTTTTGTCGAGTTGATAGCCTTCATCCGTGACGATTTTTTCAAGTGTTTCAACCCGGCTTTTAAGAGCTGTGAGCTCTTTACGCATTTGTTCGGAGTCACCTGAGTGCTTAAGTGCTTTTTCTTTAAATGCGAGATAGCGTTTTACCCACTCTCCAACCATCCCTAATCCGACACAAATGAAAACGATCATCACGATCATGGTTGTTCCTGACATAACTGACTCCTACTAACAATTCTAATCTTAGAATAGCAGTCTTATTAATTTAAGTTAGTGACAAAAGTCAGAGAAGGAAAGAATAGAGCTAGAATGAGGTTAACGGGTTGTGCAACTGCAATAAGTGATTGCAATTGCACATGAGCAAATTAGGCTTCGTAAGGAAGAGGGTCACTTGCATTATTTAATGAAAACGCCTCTAGACGCTCTTGGCACGCACCACATTTACCACAGGCTTTTTCTCGACCATTATAGCAAGTCCATGTGTTGCTATAATCTAAGTCCATTTTTAGGCCATCGGTTAAAATTTCAATCTTTGAATTGTTTAAATATGGGCAAACAATTTCAACTTCTTCGTAGTTAGCGATGCGACACACGTCACTCATCTTTTCAACGAATTCAGGGCGACAGTCAGGATAGATGGCATGATCACCTGAGTGCGCGCCATAAAATACCTTGTTAGCCTTAAGTGATACCGCATAGCCAACAGCCAAAGAAAGTAAGATCATATTACGGTTAGGCACTACCGTACTTTTCATACTTTCTTCTTCGTAATGGCCTTCAGGCACTTCAATATCATCGGTAAGTGATGAGCCACCAATAAGCTGATTGATTGCAGAAATATCAACAACCTTATGGTGTACATTTAAATCAGCACAGACACTCGCAGCGACTTCTAGCTCTTTAACATGGCGCTGGCCATAGTTGAACGACAACGCATACACGTCAAAGCCTTGCTTAATTGCTTTGTTTAACACAGTGTAAGAGTCCATTCCACCAGAATAGATTACGACGACTTTTTCACTCATAAGATTATTGCCTCGAATTTGATAGAGGTTTGCTTCAGGGCGCGATATACTACACGGCCGCTGAAAAAATAACAATTTTCACGGCCGATTTTTTGAGTTTGCTATGTTGTATTGGAGCTGCTTTGTACAAAGTTAATGAGATTTTTGAAACCATCCAGGGTGAAGCAAGTTTTACTGGTGTGCCATCGATATTTTTACGTTTGCAAGGCTGCCCAGTGGGTTGTGCTTGGTGTGATACCAAACAAACGTGGGAAACCAACGATACCTATCTTGTAACTTTAGGCGAAACAGTCGAAAAGAAAGCAGATTCTGAAAAGTGGGCCAATGCCAGCATTGATGACATTATCAATTTGTTCAAAGAACGTGGCTATCTTGCTAAGCATATTGTTATTACAGGTGGCGAACCTTGTATGTACGATTTAGTGCCTCTTTGTGAGCAACTTCATGAGGCTGGTTACACCACACAAATTGAAACCAGTGGCACCTTCGAAATTTTAGCACCTGAGTCAACCTGGGTAACCGTATCACCAAAAATCAACATGCGCGGTGGCTATGATGTACTGACTTCAGCCATGCAAAGAGCAAATGAAATCAAACATCCAATCGCGATGCAAAAGCACGTTGATGAACTTGAAGCGCTATTCGAGCAAACAGGCGTGAGACCAGAACTTATTTATTTACAACCAATCAGTCAAAAAGCCAAAGCAACTAAACTGGCTATCGAAACTTGCTTGAAGAAAAACTGGCGTTTATCAGTGCAAGTACACAAATACATTGGCATAAATTAATTATTATTTTTCTTAATGCTCAAAAAGAGAAAGCCCGTTTTAAACGGGCTTTTTTGTGTAAGATTTAAATTGAGTTAGCGATTAGAGGCTTTGAGCATACATGTACAAAGATTTTAATATGCTCATTTTCTTTTCATTACCATCATGCTGATGCAATAAATTCTCTAGCGTTAACATAAAGTCTTCAGCGCCGATAGAAGGGTTATCTTCACCATGCATCAACTTATTCTGGCAATATTTACGCCATACATCTAATTCGTGTGGCGTGAGCGTATGAGGCCAGTTACGGGCTCTATATCTAAACAACATAGTCGTGAATTTGGCGTCATCAAACTCTAAATCAAATGAACCTAACGACTCAGGCGCGGCGTCTCTGATCATCGCAAACTTGGCTTTATCTGCTTTTGACGTAAAGCCATTATAAAGTTGGTAATCAGGGTTAGTTGTGCTGCTAAAGTCTGCTTTATCGTTAAACACTTCTGCTACTTTGTCTCTTAATTCAGGGTGCGCTTTTAGCACTTTTAAATTTTCAAGACACTTTTCTCTGTCTATACCTAAACGTGCTGCATTTTCAGGAAGCAGAGTTTTAGCCGGCGCCAAAATAGGGCACTTGTTTAAATGCACCAACTTAAGACCAACTGGTAATTCATCCTCGCCTAAATCAGCATGCTTTGTATAAAGACGCTCACGTAATTGCTCAACGTCTAAATCAAGCAGCACTTGAGGGTCTTCTGTTAAGTTAAAACACACCACGGCATTTTTATTCACTGGGTGAAAGCTCATTGGTGCGATCCAGCTAGTACAGCCTTGAGTCGCAGGAATACGTGAAGATGTATGCACCAGTGGTTGCATATTATAAACGTCAACGAGATCAGCTAACGCCTTCTTATTTCTTAACCCAAAGAAGAAATTAAATAGTTTTGGTTGCTTTTCTTTGATTAATTTAGCCATTGCAATGGTTGCCGTTACATCGCTCAGTGCATCGTGCGCGGCTGCGTGTTCGATGCCATTGGCAACGGTTAGCTCTTCTAATTTAAAACTTGGCGAACCATCTTCTTTTAATGGCCACTCGATACCTTCAGGTCTTAATGCATAACAAGCACGCACTAAATCAATAATATCCCAACGGCTATTGCCATTTTGCCATTCACGTTCATATGGGTCATAAAAGTTTCTATACAGTGAGTAACGCGTTACTTCATCATCAAAGCGAATACTGTTGTAGCCAGCCACACAGGTATTAGGGCGGCTAAACTCAGCATGGATCTTCGCCATAAATTCAGCTTCAACCAAACCATGTTTAAGCGCATGTTGCGGTGTAATACCAGTTATCAAACACGCTTCAGGGTGAGGCAAATAATCAGGGGCAGGTTTGCAATACTCAATTAAAGGCTCACCGATAATATTCAAATTATAATCGGTACGAATACCTGCAAATTGACTTGGGCGGTCTTTTTGTGGGCTTGCCCCCCAAGTTTCATAGTCGTGCCAATAGATAGTAGGGATATCTTCAACGTTTTCTTGTGTGTG
>CAYZOE010000178.1:0-5140 GCA_964479805.1 uncultured Pseudoalteromonas sp.
GCAGGTGCTGATCTTTCAGGTGTTTTAATTGCCCTAGACCGTCAGGAAAAAGGTAAAGCTGAATTATCTGCAATTCAAGAAGTTGAACGTGATTTTGGTACACAAGTGGTATCAATCGTGAAACTTGCTGACCTAATTACTTACCTAGAAGAGCAAGGCTCAATGGGCGAGCATTTAGAAGCAGTTAAGGCGTACCGCGACCAGTACGGCGTAGCCTAATACTCGTCGTCTTTCGTATCGTACGGGTGTTGGCTTCACATATATCGCCCAATCACATAGGAAATCTATGCTCATGGGTCTCATATGTTTGCCGCCTACGTACAATACGAAATACTTAGAGTTTGAACCTGTTCTATGTGCTGTTATAAATGCGTTTGTTTGAGAGAATAGGTACAAATATAAGATAGAAGATGCCAGTCTAAGACTGGCATTTTTTTTATTCATTTTGCCCACATTAAGTTTAAATAAAGTAATATGGCAAACCATATATTCTTCACCCAAGGTCTTGGTTTATGAGCAACAACAATAATAAACACATTCATATTTTAGGTATTTGCGGCACATTTATGGGCGGCATTGCGGCCATTGCTCAGTCTTTGGGTTATAAAGTGACAGGCTCAGACCAAAACGTTTATCCACCTATGAGTACTCAGCTTGAAGAATTAGGTATTGAGCTCACTCAAGGTTACGATCCAAAACAGCTAGACCCTGCGCCTGATATGGTGGTGATTGGCAATGCCATGAGCCGTGGTAATGCATGTGTTGAGTATGTGTTAGAGAAAGGCTTAAATTACACTTCAGGTCCTGAGTGGCTAAAGAATCATTTATTACGTGACAGTTGGGTGCTAGCAGTTGCGGGCACCCATGGTAAAACCACGACGGCGAGTATGTTGGCATGGGTTTTAGAATATGCGGGTTTGCGCCCAGGCTTTTTAATTGGTGGCATAGAGCAAAATTTTGGGGTGTCGGCACGTGTGAGTGATACGCCGTTTTTTGTGATTGAAGCAGACGAATACGACACGGCCTTTTTTGATAAACGAAGTAAGTTTGTGCATTACCTGCCGCGTACGCTGATCATGAACAACCTTGAATTTGATCATGCCGATATTTTTGCGGATCTCAACGCCATTCAAACGCAGTTTCATCATCTTATTCGTACTTTACCCGGTAAAGGCAAAGCCATTTATCCGGCGGATGATGCACCTTTACAAGAGGTGGTTGAGCGCGGCTTTTGGAGTGAACAAGAAACTTTAAAAGGTGATTGGGATTATCACTTACTCTCAGCTGACGGCTCGCAATTTGAAGTGCTTTTACACGGTGAAGTACAAGGGGTTGTGAAGTGGGATGCAATTGGTGAGCACAATGTAAAAAATGCCATGATGACCATTGCCGCAGCACGTCATGTGGGTATTCCAGTTGAGGTGTCGATTGATGCCCTAGCTGAGTTTATATCACCAAAACGCCGCATGGAGTTGATCGGTGAAGTAGCAGGTGTTCGTATTTACGACGACTTTGCACATCACCCAACGGCAATTAAAACCACTTTGGCAGGCTTAAAAGCCAAAGTAGGCAGTGATGAGGTCGTTGCAATTTTAGAGCCTCGTTCTAACACCATGAAAATGGGCGTACACAAACAAACCTTGTTGGCGTCACTTGAACAAGCTGATAAAGCGTATTTATTTGAACCTGAAGGGTTAGATTGGTCGCTGAAGGCCCAAGCCCAAGAAGCAGGGCGAGAGTGCGATAGCACGATTGAGTCTATTATTGAGAAGGTGTGTGCAAACGCACAGGCAGGCCAGCATATTCTTATCATGAGTAATGGTGGTTTTGCAGGTATCCATCAAAAATTATTGGCAGCGTTGCAGGCTAAATTTAGCTAGTCTTCAACGTCGAGCTTAAAGGTTTAAAAATGAAACAGTATAAAGAGGCCATTACACTGGCTTTTAGTGGCGCATCGGGCGCACCTTATGGTCTTCGTCTACTCGAAGTACTAGTGGCTATGAACTACCAAGTCTATGTGCTTATTTCGAGCGCTGCGCGTGTGGTGCTTGATACCGAATCGAACATAAAATTGTCAGGCAATGAGCAAAAATGCACTGAACAGTTAAGTGAGCTGGTAAAAGCTGGGCCTGAGCAAGTTAAAGTATTTGGCAAAGACAACTGGTTTAGCCCGGTGGCTTCTGGTTCGGCGGCACCGAAAAAAATGGTGGTTTGCCCATGTAGCGCAGGCTCAGTATCGGCGATTGCGGTAGGCGCATCAGATAACCTATTAGAGCGTGCGGCTGATGTGGTGATTAAAGAGCGTGGACAACTGATTTTAGTGCCTCGCGAAACGCCATTTAGCTCAATTCACTTAGAGAATATGCACAAACTGAGTCAGATGGGCGTGACCATTATGCCTGCGGCACCGGGTTTTTATCATAAACCTGAATCGATCGACGACCTTGTCGACTTTATGGTGGCGCGAATTCTAGACCACCTCAATATCGAACATACACTCACTAAACGTTGGGGTTATGGAGACCACAAATAACATGACCATCGCATTAAATATTCAAGGCTTACGCAAAGTTTATAAAAATGGCGTCGAGGCGGTAAAAGGCATCGACTTGCAAGTAGAGCAGGGTGACTTTTTTGCGCTGCTAGGCCCTAATGGTGCAGGTAAATCAACCACTATTGGCGTCATTTCATCATTGGTAAATAAAACCGCAGGAAGTGTTGAAGTCTTTAGTCATTCGATTGATACAAAGTTAGAAGACGCGAAGCAAGAGCTTGGTCTAGTGCCGCAAGAGTTCAACTTTTCTCAGTTCGAAACACTAAACCAAATTCTAGTGAACCAAGCGGGTTACTATGGTGTGCCACGTAAACTTGCCCATGAGCGTGCCGAGAAATATTTAAAAAAACTGGGTCTGTTCGATAAAAAAGATAAGCAAGCGCGTACGCTTTCGGGTGGTATGAAACGTCGCTTGATGATTGCTCGAGCATTAATGCACGAGCCTAAGTTGCTTATTTTAGATGAACCAACCGCAGGTGTAGACATTGAACTACGTCGCTCAATGTGGGATTTCTTACGTGAAATCAATGAGCAAGGCGTGACGATTATTTTGACGACTCACTACCTTGAAGAAGCGGAGTTACTGTGTAAAAACATCGCCATCATCGACAAAGGCACAATTGTCGAGAACACCACGATCAAAGCCTTACTTGCCAAGTTAGACAAAGAAACCTTTGTACTCGACTTACAGTCACCTGTGAACCCTATCACTCTAGAGGGTTATGAGTTTGTTATGACTGACGACCATACATTAGAGGTTGAAGTGGCAAAATCACAGGGTTTAAATGAGGTGTTTTTACAGTTATCAGCGCGAGGCAATACTGTGCTGAGTATGCGAAATAAAGCCAATCGATTAGAAGAATTATTTGTTAGTTTATTAGAGCAGGGGCGTGAAGCATGAGTTTAAGTCGTTATTCAGTCGCGTTAAAAAGTATTTGGATTAAGGAGTGCATCCGCTTTTTACGTATTTGGGTGCAAACCTTAGTGCCCCCTGCGATCACCATGTCATTATATTTTGTGATCTTCGGTAGTTTAATCGGCTCTCGTATTGGCGAGATGGGCGGCTTTAGTTATATGGAGTTTATTGTTCCTGGCTTGATCATGATGTCGGTTATCACTAACTCCTATTCGAATGTTGCATCAAGCTTTTATTCAACTAAATTTCAAAAGAGCATTGAAGAGCTGTTAGTGGCACCCGTGCCAAACTATATTATTGTACTTGGATACATGGGCGGTGGCATGTCTCGTGGCATGTTAGTGGGCTTAATAGTCACAATTGTGTCTTTATTTTTCGTTGATATTCAAATTCATAATGTGTTTGTGATCATCGCCACTGTGGTACTGACATCGGCAGTCTTTGCATTAGGTGGTCTGATTAACGCAGTGTATGCAAACAGCTTTGACGACATCAGTATTATTCCAACGTTTGTCCTGACGCCACTGACTTACTTGGGTGGGGTATTCTACTCGATTACGCTATTGCCTGAGTTTTGGCAAGGTGTGTCACAAGCAAATCCAATCATTTATATGGTGAACGCTTTTAGATTTGGCTTTTTAGGTGTGTCAGATGTCAGCATTTACACCTCATTTGCGGTATTATTAGTGCTAATTACTGGTTTATTTATTACGGCACTGACATTAATTCGTCGTGGAATAGGGTTACGTCACTGATGAGTGAAGCAAATTCGAGAAGCATTGTCTCAAATCAACCTGGGCTGCATGAAAAGCTCGATGAAATCGTGTTAAAGCATTTATCTGCTGAGTTTAAAAAACCGATTGCTGAGCATACGCAAAATGCATTTGATGAAGTGAATCAAAAGGTTCAGGCGTTTGCTGGCCCACTTATTTTAGATTCTTGCTGCGGTGTGGGAGAAAGCACCGCGAATCTAGCTAAGTTACACCCAGATGCGCTGGTGGTTGGTATCGATAAGTCGTCTCATCGTCTTGATAAACATGATGTGGAATACAAGCAAACAGAGACAGGCCAATATATTTTGGTGCAAGCCGATCTAAATGATTTTTGGCGCTTAGCATTAGATGCAGGTTGGCAACCAACGCATCATTACTTGCTGTATCCAAACCCGTGGCCAAAAGCAAAACATATTGGCCGTCGTTGGCATGGTGCACCAGTTTTCCCATTTATTGTGAAGCTAGGTGGTACATTAGAAGTACGCTCGAATTGGGATGTTTACGTAAAAGAGTTCGCCCGAGCACTTGAACTAGCAGGCCATCCCGTTGCGGTTGAAGCTTACGAGAGTGACTCTGCTATCACACCGTTTGAACGCAAATACTGGGCAAGTGGACAATCAAGTACGCGTTTGAAATTAGATTTATCGCGCTAAGGTAATACCAATTCGCAATAACTCTTAATCATTTTGAGGGATTAAACCTGATGATAGCTGCGTTAAAGATTTCTCATTTAGAAAAACTAAATAACGAAATCTTTGCCTTGCCTACATGAATGTAGGTATCTCAGTGTTAACAGGACGCGTGAGCGGTGCTACCAACAAGGTTTTCTTGTCTTAAAATAGACCACTTAGTTAATCGGATTGGTATAAAGCCTGTTTTCAAACTCATCAAAAAAGG
>CAYZOE010000179.1:0-5128 GCA_964479805.1 uncultured Pseudoalteromonas sp.
GCGACGGACTGTTAATCCGCAGGTCCCCCGTTCGAGTCGGGGAGGGGGAGCCAATATTCAGATTATCATAGACTTTTCCTAAACATTGCACTACCCTACTACTGTTAATTTTTTCCTTTAAAGTCGCGAACTCAGCTAAGTTTAATAATTAAAAAATTTGCTCGTTTTGCGATAATTGTTCCTTAATTTTTATACCGATTCACTTAACTAAGTGGTCTATTTTGAGGCAAGAAGACTTTGTTGGTAGCAAGGCAGAGAATTTGTTATTAGTTTTTCTAAATGAGAAATCCTTAATATAGCTAACATCAGGTTTAATCCCTCAAAATGACTAAGTATTATTACGGGTTGGTATTATATTAGCCTGACGATGAATGACTATATTATCTCGGCTATATGTATGCGCTCAAAAAATTTAGGCTAGCTTAATTGCAACTAGATTATTTGTAGTTTGGAATAAAACTAAAAAACTGAAAGACACAATAATGGCAGGCTTTAAAAAACTTATATTTGTTCAGTTGATCTCTTGGCTTTTGTTTTCACTTGTTGGTGTATTTTTCTTTGCGACCAGCTTTGATTCTGCAGTGTCGAAAGCACAGCAAAGTGCGCAAGTCATGGTGACTAAATACATAAAAGAAAAAACCATGGCAGAGGTCACCCCTCAGCATATTCGTCAAGCACTCGCGAATGGCAATGTCTTTTCGACTTTCATTGTAAGAGACTTTAATGGCGATACGATATTAAATGTGAATACTCACAATCCCCTTCCTTTTGTAGCAGAAATCATCGAAACAAATATCAATGCAATTCGCCCACAATTTGCTGTTAACGTAACCAAAGACATTAAAATTGAATTTATCATAAATGCACAAAGCCAGGCTCAACTGCTTCAGCAAGCTGTCATAATGATGTTTATTATCACCGCCCTGCTCGCGTTTATTCCAGTCTTTTACATGAAAGCCATACACAAACGTTTAAATCGAAATGTAAGCATGACCGTCGCTGATGCAGTAGATATGTACATCACTCAAAACCAAGTGACAGACAGCATAGAAAATGACTTTAACGCAAGTAAGGTACAAGCACTTGGCGCTGAGTTAGCCCCCTCTTTTAATCGTTTAGCCCATTTCTTGAAAAGCAAACAAGAAGACATTCAAAGCGCCGCACAAAGTATTAAGCAAGAAGCTTACAAAGATGTGGTTACAGGTCTGGGTAACCGCAACATGTTTGTTGAGTATTACGAGCAACATATTGAATCAAGTAGCAAAAAATCATTTGGTACCCTTGCCATGATCCGCTGTAGTGAACTACAAGTAATCAACCAAACTCGCGGTTACCAAAAAGGTGATGAATACATTAAATCTGTCTCAGAAATCATTACGCATGTTTGTGGCACTTACACTGGCGGACAAACGTTTCGATTAAATAGCTCTGACTTTGCCGTGATCTTACCAAACATACCAGCAAAAGAATCTGAGCATTTTGGTGATACTTTACAGGCTAGATTTACTCAGTATCAACAAAACCAAGAACTTAGCTCTGTGGCTAATACAGGTATTGTCCCATACGAAACAGGTAAGCCATTAGGCGAGATATTATCCGTCGTCGACAATGCGATGAGTATGGCCCAGAGCAAGCAGGCGAATGCGTGGCACATTCAGCGTGAATCTGATCTTATTAATAATGTTGGTGCGGGCTTTGGTAATCAAAACTGGCGTAAAGTGATCCATGATGTGATCGAAGCAAAACGTGTCAGTTTAATGATGCAAAACATTATGCCGATTGGTAAAAATGTTAAAGCTTATGCCGAAATTCAAGCACGCTTTAAAACCGAAGATAATCAAATGCTGCCAACGGCGTCTTTCTTGGCAATGGCAGAAAAGCTTGAGATGGCCATCGAAATTGATAAATTGATCATAGATACGTCGCTTGAGCTCATAAAAACCCGTAACTTCACTGAAAAGTTCTTTGGTATCAATGTAACCGCGTCAAGTGCCCACTCAGATCAATTTGTGATTTGGTTAGAGCGTCGCTTGTTAAAAGATGCCAATATTTCTTCGAAACTAATTTTTGAAGTTAGCGAGTTTGGTTTACAGCAAAACATTAAAGCCAGCAAACGCTTTATAGATATGGTTCACCGCGTTGGCGCACGTATCACTGTTGAGCGCTTTGGTGTTGGTTTAACATCATTTAAGTTCTTCAGAGATTTGAAACCTGACTTTATCAAGATGGATGCAAGCTATACACGTGGTCTAGAAGAAGATAAAAATAACCAGTACTTCATGCGACTGATGGTTGACCTTGCACACCGCATTGGGGTGAGCGTGTTTGCTGAAGGGGTCGAAAACCAAGAAGAAAAGCATGTGGTCGAGACACTCTGCCTCGACGGTGTTCAAGGTTACTACATAGAGAAACCCAAAGAAATATAACAATAAGAACCCACACTATAAATAGGCCCTTTCAGGGCCTTTTTTGATTTCATTACGTATATCTATATAACTTTACAAAAATACTCATTTATTAGAACAATTCTGCTGTTTTTGTTGTGATATTCAGCGCCAAACTTGGTAAAATTAACAATCGCTAGGCACTCAATGAAAAGGCGTCAACGTTAGGGGCTATAATGACTGAATATATTCTGTTGCTGATCGGCACAGTATTAGTAAACAATTTCGTGTTAGTACAATTTTTAGGCTTATGTCCTTTCATGGGCGTATCAGGCAAGTTAGATACTGCCGTTGGTATGTCAATGGCCACCACTTTTGTACTTACGCTAGCCTCAGTAACGAGTTACCTTGTTAACGAGTATATTTTACAACCTCTTGAATTAGAGTTCTTGCGTACCATGAGCTTCATACTCGTTATTGCTGTGGTGGTGCAATTTACTGAAATGGTGGTTAAGAAAACCAGCCCTACCCTCTACCGTTTACTGGGTATTTTCTTACCGCTGATCACGACGAACTGTGCGGTATTAGGTGTTGCACTTCTAAACATTAAAAATGAGCATACTTTTATGAGCTCAGCTGTGTTTGGCTTTGGTGCCGCGGTCGGTTTTTCTATGGTGCTGGTTTTATTTGCTGCACTGCGTGAACGTTTGGCAGTCGCTGATGTACCAACGCCTTTTAAAGGTGCTTCAATCGCCATGATCACCGCCGGTTTAATGTCTCTTGCCTTTATGGGTTTTTCTGGATTAGTGAAGTTTTAACCATGACCTTGTTTTATGCACTCATTGCGCTAGGTTCGCTGGCGCTAATTTTTGGCCTTATACTCGGTTACGCCGCAGTAAAATATCGTGTTGAAAGCAGCCCTGTTGTCGACCAAGTCGATGCCATTTTACCGCAAACACAATGTGGCCAATGTGGTTACCCTGGCTGCCGCCCTTACGCTGAAGCCATCGCCAATGGCGATGAAATTAATAAATGCCCACCTGGCGGTGATGCCACCATTAAAAAACTAGCCGATTTAATGGGCGTGGAGGCTACACCTTTGGCTGGCGGCGAACAAGCTGAGCCTGTTAAAACTGTGGCATATATTCGTGAAGATGAGTGCATCGGTTGCACTAAATGTATTCAAGCTTGTCCGGTTGATGCCATTGTTGGTGCAACTAGACAAATGCATACCGTTTTAAAAGATGAATGTACCGGCTGTGACTTATGCGTTGAGCCTTGCCCGGTTGATTGTATTGATATGATCCCTGTTGCTGAAACGAAGCAAACATGGAAATGGCAGTTAAACGCCATTAACGTCACTCAGATTGATTAGAGGTTGCCGTGGAATCGTTATTTGAACAAATAGAACGTGGAACGCTTTGGCAATTTCCTGGCGGTATTCACCCACCAGAACAGAAAACATTGTCAAACCAAGCCCCAATTCGCCAGCTCCCTCTGCCTGATAAATTGGTGATTCCATTAAAGCAGCATATCGGTGCCAATGGGCAACTGCTTGTCCATGTAGGTGATCATGTTTTAAAAGGTCAAGCACTCACAAAGCCCGCTGGCAATTGGTCTTTACCTATTCACGCCGCTACTTCAGGCACCATTACCGCCATTGAGCATAGACCATCGGCACACCCTTCAGCTTTGCCAGAGCCGAGCATCGTACTTGAGCCTGATGGTAAAGACACTTGGTGTGAGCTTGAAGCACTTGAGCAATACAAAGATATTTCTAAACAGCAATTAGTCGATAAAATCCATGATGCAGGTATTGCTGGTATGGGTGGCGCAGGCTTTCCAACCTATGTGAAAGCGAGCAGCCAAACAGAGATAGATTTTTTTGTTGTCAATGGCGTTGAATGTGAACCTTATATCACAGCCGATGACATGTTAATGCGTGAGCATGCTGAGCAAATCGTTCAAGGCATTGAAATCATACAGCACCTACTCTCTCCAAAGTATGTGCTAATTGGTATAGAAGACAACAAGCCTGAGGCTCTTGCTGCGATGCAAAAAGCCTCAAAACATAACGATAAAATCTTAGTTCGCTCGGTGCCAACCAAATACCCTTCTGGCGGTGAAAAACAACTGATCAAAGTACTGACTTCTCGCGAGGTGCCCAGTGCGGGCATTCCTGCAGATATTGGTGTATTAGTACAAAACGTCGGTACTTTATTTGCGATAAGCGACGCTGTGCTTCGTGGTAAACCACTTATCGAGCGTGTTGTAACTGTAACCGGAAACACCATCAAACAAGCACAAAATGTTTGGGCATTGATGGGGACTGAGATTAAGCATCTACTCGATAGCCAAGGGTTCGAGCCTGTTACTGGACAGCGTGTCATCATGGGTGGGCCAATGATGGGCTTTACCCTGCCAACAGTCCGCATACCTGTGGTCAAAACCACTAACTGTATTTTGGCACCCGACAATCAAGAACTGGCTGAGCCAAACGATGAAAAAGCTTGTATTCGCTGTAGTGCGTGTGCCGATGCTTGTCCGCAAACTTTGCTACCACAACAATTACAATGGTTTGCTAAGGGCAAAGAGTATCAAAAGCTTGAAGAATACAACCTGTTTGATTGTATTGAATGTGGTGCGTGTTCGTACGTGTGCCCGAGTGAAATTCCACTGGTGCAATATTACCGCGTTGCTAAAGCTGAGATCCGTGAACAAAAACTAGAACAAATCAAAGCTGA
>CAYZOE010000180.1:0-4969 GCA_964479805.1 uncultured Pseudoalteromonas sp.
TCCGTGTTAACCAAAAGCTGCTTGTTCCATTAAGCGACGGGAAAATCAATAGTGAACACTTACCAGAGTCGGTAAGAGTTGCCGCGAATAAATCTACTCGAGCTAAGAAAACACATACAGTGAAATCTGGTGACACACTGTGGGATATCAGCCGAGAGTATGATGTTACAGTAAAGCAGCTTGCTAACTGGAATAAGTTGAAGACTAACAGCGTATTAAAGCTTGGCCAGAAACTCACGATTTATCAAACAAAAGCAAAGAGCAAACCTACCGGATTAGTGTCTACTACCCGAACCATTACTTACAAGGTTAGGCGTGGTGACTCTTTAGCCCGTATTGCTTCAAAATTTAACTTAACGGTAAAAGAAATTGTTGAGTGGAATAACTTATCTGGACAAAAATATCTTCAGCCGGGGCAAAAGTTAAAGCTAAAAGTCGATGTAAAACGCACATCTTAAAAAGATGCACTAAAAAGAAAAGCACCTGTAGGTGCTTTTCTTTTTAGATAGGTTCGAACTTATAGCCGGCACCATAAATCGAATGAATAAAATTGGCTTCAGGTGCAATGCTCTGTAATTTTTTACGAAGTTTCTTGATATGGCTATCAACCGTTCTATCGCTGACTATCCGGTCGTCTGAATAAATATGATCCATCAGTTTATCACGACTGAAAATACGCCCTGGGTGCACATACATGGCTTTAAGCAATAGAAACTCAACGTGTGTGAGTGCAATGCTTTCATTGTTGAACCTTGCCATAAATGTTTGCTCATCAACTTCTAAGCCATGAAGAGCTTCTTGGTTTTGCTCTGCAATATAATTAACTCGACGCATGATCGCTTTTACTCTAGCTACAACTTCTCTTGGGCTATACGGCTTACAGACATAATCATCCGCACCAACTTCAAGACCAATTAACCTATCAATTTCTTCAACCTTAGCTGTGGTCATAATGATGGGTACTTGGTTTTGAGCTCTGATCTGCTTGCATAGAGTTATGCCATCAACATTAGGTAACATGATGTCTAATAGCACCATACAGGGCTTATAGCGCTCAAATGCAGTCATTACTTCGCCGCCATCAGTAATAACATGACATATGAAGCCTGATGCTGATAAGTATTTCGCTAAAATCTCAGCCAGCTTTTCTTCATCTTCAACAATAAGGACTGAATCTGCAGTTACCATTTAATTTTCCCTATATTTGAATTCTATCGTCAATTTTAATCCACCAAGCGCACTCTGCTCAGCGTAAACTTCACCATTATGAGCCTTAATAATATTCTGGCATATCGCCAAACCAAGCCCTGAACCACCTGTTTTACGGTTTCTGGCTGAGTCTGTTCTGTGTAGCCTATCAAAGAGGTGAGATAGCTGTTCAGTTCCTACTCCAGGACTACTATCTTGCCATATAACTTGTACTCCTAGCCCAATTCTATTCACCTCAATGTCTAACATCCCTTTATTTTCTGGCGATGCAGCAGTATACCGTAACGTGTTTTGCAGTAAGTTATCGAATAACTGCCCTATACGATGTGCGTCACAGAACAAGAAACATCTGGGACTAAAACCAAACCGTAAATCAAAGTGACTTAGTTCACCTTTTCTTTTCTCAAGACTACGCTCTATAAGTTCAGGCAATACCATTTGTGATTTTTCATAAGACAAAGATCCCCTATCTGACATCGAAAGTTGGTGAAGATCATTAACTAATTTGGTAAGTCGCATGATCTCTTCATGCAATGAATCAAGATGCGCTTCATCTACTTCTGTGACGCCGTCAATCATGCCCTCGATTTCAGCTTTAATGACAGCAATCGGGGTTCTTAGTTCGTGAGAAATATCAGCTATCCAACGTTGTCGAGCAGTCAAATTTTCAGCCAATGTTTTTGCCAGCAAATTCATGTCACTTTCAAGCTGACCTAATTCATCTGTGCGAATGATTT
This sequence comes from uncultured Pseudoalteromonas sp., assembly GCA_964479805.1. Lineage (GTDB taxonomy): Bacteria > Pseudomonadota > Gammaproteobacteria > Enterobacterales > Alteromonadaceae > Pseudoalteromonas. Next base: position 1,947 of record CAYZOE010000180.1, read on the forward strand.
GCTTTGATAACGAGTAATCACCACTGGTGAGATTTTTTGCCCTTTGCCTCAATGCAAGTATTGGCCTAACTAAATATTTACTAAAGGGGATAGACAGCAAAAAGGTCACCACAAAAGTAATTATAGCAATGACAACAAAGTGCTGACGCTGCTGCTTCGCAAATAATGTTTCAAACTTACCCGTTACCAAAGAGCCATTTTCAATGCCTATATACCCTAGCTTTTGCACCTTTTCATCTGGCCAGTATACAGGTAACCAAAGTGCATCCTTAACCATAGAAGGCCTACCTACTAATAATGTACCATCTGGTGTCTTAAAAAATAACTTATCTGACGGTCCTCCTCCTCTTCGTTCTCCTCGAGCAGGTGGGCGCATATCTTTGCTCGACCTTGGGCGTTTATTAGGAAAGGCATCATTGGCGGCACTCGTTTGATGGTAAGTACGCATTAGGTTTTTCCAATGTGACGATCTTCTATCTAACCAGTCAACATTCTGTTGCGTTTCCATTGTTTGATGGAAGACTTCAATAACTGGTTTAAGGCGCGCTTTAGTTTGACTTTGAACATAGTCAGAAAAGCTTTTATCAAATGCTATCTGATTCGCCACAAATATGGCCAACACCAATGTCGAATTAGCTAACAGCAGCATAATTAGTATTTTTATGCGAATAGGTAATCTAAGCGTCTTCATTTTAACTTCAAAAAATTGACTCAAGATCATGTTCTGCCATGAATGTGTAAAGAATGTGAAAGTAACAGGCGCAGTTTATTGTTTTTCTAAGCTCTGAATTTGCTACTATAAAACTAAATTTAAAAAAGATCCCGAATACAGTGCAAAACCAAACACTTCAGAGATTCATTTCTCATATAAAATCACAACAAGTAGATAAACTTCCTGAGTTTTATATCCAACTTAGCGAATCTGATTGCGTGATTGTATTAAAGTTCTGTTTCGAGCAAGCAATAAAGAATCAAGAAACCTACATATTCTTTCAAGACCTTAGCTGGCAGCTAATCACAACAAAAAAATCACTTCCTGAAGGACTGATCACTGGCATTAATACATTAGAGCGACTGGCATTTTTCTCGAATGCACTCACTGAAATTGAGGGCTATAAGCAAGCTAACAGACAAGGCAACACGGTTATTCATGCGCTTTGCTCTAACGCTCAGCAAACACAATGGCCGTTTAACTTTTTAAGGTCTCTTATGCTATTTGAAAGAAATGAATCTCTTGCCTATGCTCTTGGGCATAAAAATCGTCAAAACATGCGCCCTATCGATTGTTATCTAGCATTCAATCATAACTTAACACAATTGCCAGACCATGAATTTTCAGCCCTTTTAGCGCTTATTGAAATACAGTCTAAAACGTCTCAGCAAAGCGAACCTGGCCTATTACATGCGATATGTCAGTTTTTAGTTAAAGAGAAAATAAATGAACAGCTAAACAATGCGCATCAACGCGTATTACTCATCGCTAGCTGCTTCCAGACACGTGTTGAGACAGTGTGTACACTTTTGAAGATTTAGGACTTTTTAACCGCTTCTAGCTTATTCCGTTTGATGTACTTATCGCCAAACTGGTAAAGAAATAAGCTAAGCAAAATCATAGCCCCGCCAATCAAAAGAGATGACGTTAATACTTCGTCATTCAATAACGCTCCCAGACTTACAGCATATATAGGGGTGATCAGAGTTGTCAATGCAACTGTGCTTGCTGGTAACTTTTGCAGTACATGAAAATAGGCTAAGAACCCAAGTAATGAACCAAAAAGTGCTAAGTAGCCCGTTGCTAAAATCGACTTCATCTCCCAGTGCTGATAATTGGTATCGCCACCTGCTGCTAACCAAATCATTGCAAACACAGGCGTTACAAATGCCAATGCCCCAAGCGTTGTTGCCATTGGGTGGATAGCGATAGGTACTGTCTTGATCATTACGCCACTCAAACTAAAGCTTGTAACAGCCATAAGCACATAGACAATTCCTTCAACAGGTACATCTAATTGCTGGATTTGAGTTTTGCACACTAAAAATAAGCCGAGTATAGAGAACAATAAGGCGATTAGTTTGAGGGGTGTAAAAACGTGTTCTGATAATATTTTTTGTGCAAAAAGACCCGAGATTATTGGTGCAAGGCCAAAAACGAGAGAAATCACACCGGAAGGTACAGTCTGAGCTGCCAAATAGCTGAAAAGCATACCCACTACAATACCCGCAGCAGAATAGAAATATAACAGGCAGGACTTTTTCGACCACGGTACATGTATTTTTAGGGTAAACACAGTGACAATGGCAAGCACCAATGCAATCAACATACGTAGAAAAACACTCAGTGTCGGTGGCATCGTCTCGGCGCTCCAGACAATACCAAGTGGTGTTGTTGACCAAACTAAGATCACAAATAGATACGACCCCTGCACGGGCATAACTTTTCCTTGGGAATAAAACATTGAAGAGGGCGAATTATACTGACTAAAATGCTCAAATGTTATCGCTATTTCACTTTTATCAAACAGTTTTATTTAATGATACATTACTCGAGATTACAACTGTCTTAATCGACACATAGATCTGATAGACATATCTGCAATTTTTCATATCATAAGCCCTTCATTCGGAGGACCCATGACAATTATCGTCTATATCATCACTGCTGTTCTTATCAAACTATCACTTCTTGGCTTGGGTATGTTATCCATTATTTCTGCTTTTGTTGGCTTGCTATTTTTAAAAGTCATGCACAAAAAACTTTCAGAGTGGTTGATAAATAGATTTAGAAAAAAATTTAAAATAGCAGTTTGGGGGCACATCAGCGTTTACATTGTTTTTATCGGAAAAATGATATTTATTGACGACTTCATTGATATTCCAGCTTTTTTTGCCAGTCATCTTGTTATTCACCATATGGCAAGTGGCTTAATTGCTACGGCTTTAATAATTATGAGCTTCAGAACTTACAACCAGCTTAAAGTAAGTAACTCGGATACGAATTAGACAAAATAAAGGATGTCACTCAC
>CAYZOE010000181.1:0-4867 GCA_964479805.1 uncultured Pseudoalteromonas sp.
TACTGGTGTCTTATCTTCATCGTGGATAATTAAATTTGCAAAAACCTGGCTATTAAGAGGTAGGGTATATAATTCAGGTTCGTTGGCTATTGTCTGTAACTCAAAAATATCTAAAATTGGTTTGTTGATGACATCATCAATAGATAGGTTGAGTAAATCAGCAAGTTTGCTATTTAACGCTAAAATATTACCTTGTTTATTAAGTAATAGTGTTGCGAAATTATTATATTCAAGGTGAGTTGAGCTGCTTATACTCTCTTTCATCAGCTATTCCCTTCTCCAATTATTCATTGTTATTAAACGATAATATTATAAATATAGCAGTAATTTTATTTTCTGCTTTTTATTACGTTTTAAAATAAATATTGAATTAGGGAAGGACACTTTTATTGTTTTGTATTACTCATTCTTTAATATAAATGAGTTATTTATTTGGGTTGTTTAGCGTTAAAAGCGGCCATTTGTTCGTCTGTAGCGGGTAGTTGATGGTTTGCTTTCCACTCACTGTAGGGCATGCCGTAAATTTGTTCACGCGCGGTGTCAATATCAATCTCAACACCAAGTTTTTCGGCTTCGCTAACTGTCCATTTTGAAAAGCAGTTACGGCAAAATCCTGCGGTGATCATTAAATCGATATTTTGTACTTCTTTGTGATTATCTAAGTGTGCGAGCAGGCGACGAAAGACTGCGGCTTGAATTTCAATTTCTTTAGCGGTGTAGTTATCTGGTGTTGTGTTTTTGTTTGTCATTGTGGACTCTTTATTTTATTTAAATTGTCGTGCCTCGCTTATGCTCGTGACGACCTACATTTTTGTATTTGTCGTGCTTTGCTGATGCTCGTAACGACCTACATTTTTGTATTTGTCGTGCCTTGCTGATGCTCGTAACGACCTACATTTTTGTATTTGTCGTGCCTCGCTGATGCGCGTGACGACCTACATTTTTGTATTTGTCGTGCCTTGCTGATGCGCGTGACGACCTACATTTTTGTATTTGTCGTGGTTTGCTGATGCTCGTGACGACCTACATTTTTGTATTTGTTGTGCTTTGCTGATGCGCTTTTAATTTTCTATTAATTTATTTTGTTCATCATCAATTGGCGGTTCAGGACGTTGATGTCGTCTTATTTGCACGACCATGCCTAAATAAGGATTATCAAAATAATGAATTTCTTTACTGATGACCCGACGATCTTGTTTAAATTCAATCAGCTTTAAAGGCGGTAATGGTGCAACGTTAATCTTTAACTTATCGCTTGCTTGCTCGGAAAGCGTTTTATTTAACACGGTCATATCAAAACTGATAAACAAATAATGATTTAAATGCACTTTAAACCAACCGTCTACAAACCAGTCTTGTAGAGGCGGTTGTGGTTTGTTGATATGATATTTTTTTTCGAGCTCATCAACTTTTGAATTTATCTTTAATGCTAAAGTCGGTTGTTTTAACTCGTTAATTAATTTATCTAGATTAAGTTGGTCATTATCTGGTAATGAAGCCGTTTTATCGTGATTACTTTCGTTAAATTGGTTGAGTTGAGTTAAGATGCTGCTGAGTCGTTCATTAACTTTTTGTTGATATTGTTGTTCTGGCGTTGGTTCAGGCGTTAGTTCTGATGTTACCAGTAATTGAGCGCCTTGTTCCAAACTATTTTCAGCAAGATCTCTATTCATTTCGTTATTAATGGTGTCAGTTTGCTCAACTGTGTTTTGTTCTGCTTGGTTTTCTTGTGCTAATGCGGAAGCTATAGCTTTATTATATTGTTTTAGCTGTTGTTGATAGTTTGCCTGTAAGTTATCACCTGCAAAAAAGTGTAACGGTATTGCCTTATTTCTACCTTTGGGCGCTAAACGCCAGCCTATGTGTAACAAAGGTTTGAATTGTTTGCTCCAACGCAATTGCTTAACCACATCATTTAGTTTTAATGAAGTTTTGCTTAATAAATAAGGCTTTTTACTATAAACATCGTCAGCGGCATTAATGGTATTAGGCACTTTATCAACCGTAAAATCGTCGGTTTTAAATTGTGGGTCTGCAGTGGCTAAATTTGCTAATACTTGTGCTGATAATTGACAAAGCTGTTGGCGATTCTGTGCTGCCTTGGTCGGTAAGTGATCTGCGCTTAAGTTAAACTTAAAAGGAGTAAATTCTTGCTCTGCTTGCGCAACCAATAACTGCATTTCTGCGCTTAATGGTGTAAAGGTATCATCCTCATTAAGCGTGTTATCAGCTAAAGTTATTAGTGCTTTTGTATCAGGATCAGCATCAGGATCAGGCGTAGCATCGTTGTGCAGAGTATTTTCTATCGATGAATTATCGTCTATATTATATTCACTGTTTGTTGTATTTGTTTTTATATCTTCAACGTTATTAATAGTTTCTTCATTAATAATATCTTCATTAATAGTATCGTCATTAATTGAGTTATCATTAAATGTTTCAATAATGGTGAAATTGTCTATTTGAGTTAAATTTTTAAGTGTATAAAGAGGTGTTGGCGCTGTTGCTTGTTCAATAAAACTCGGAGCAGTTTTATTACTATCACACTGCGGTAATTGTATTTTTAACGCTTGAATATTGGGCTTTAAAAATGGTGTTAATAATTCAATAAAGCGTTTGTGGCGTAAACTTAATGCTGCAGATGGCGTATCGTCAGGAAATTGTTCTTTTAATAACGTTTTATCGCCAAGTTGCTGAAAAAGCAGTACTTCAACTTCAAACCAACGTTCTTTTTTATTACTTTGCGCAATAGCATTACTGGTTGCTAACAACGTTAAGCAGGGCAGTAGCATGACGTATTTAATTTGTTTAAACAATGTTTGTCCTAGTAACTTGGTTTTAAGATACTGAAACAAGTTCAGTATGACGGCTATTTATTTAGGGTTGTGTTTTGCAATATATCAGCTTGTCATCCTGATGAAAATCAGGATCTTTTCCTCAGGATCTATTGATAAAGTATCTTATCAAATTTAAGCGTTTATGCTTTCTTTTTCTTTACATTTGCAACTTGTTTTTTGCCTTGTTGGCTTTTGGCAAAATCGTTTAGCATTGCAGTGATCAATAATAATCGGTCTTTGGCCTCTATTGCTCGTTCGTTTCCTTTGAGTACAAACTTGAGCTTTGTCGGACCTTCCATTTTATATTTAGTTGGCTGTGCTTGAATTAACGCAATGATCATCATCGGGTCAATGTTTGCATTAGGATTAAATTCAATCGTGCCGCCATTTTCACTAGCATCAATGCGTATTATGCCAATTTTTTGAGCTTTAAGTTTTAGTTTGGCTACTTGCACTAAATTTTTAGTCGCTTGTGGTAAAAGGCCAAAACGATCAATTAACTCAACTTGAATTTCATCTAATTCATCGTTGTTTTTGCTACTGGCGATACGTTTGTACAAGCTTAATCGTAAACTTACATCAAAAATATAATCTTCAGGAATAAGCGCGGGAATGCGTAAATCAATTTCAGTTTGCCTGCGAGTTACTTGATCTAGTGATAATTGTTTACCTTCTTTAAGGGCCGCTACTGCTTCATCAAGCATTTCCATGTATAAACTAAAGCCTATTTGACTCATTTGACCGCTTTGGTCTTCGCCAAGTAATTCACCTGCACCACGAATTTCTAAATCGTGTGTGGCTAAGGTGAAACCAGCACCTAAATCTTCAAGCGAGGCTATCGCTTCAAGACGTTTTTTGGCATCTTTGGTCATACGTTTGGCATGAGGTGTTAATAAGTAAGCGTATGCTTGATGATGTGAACGACCAACACGACCACGAAGTTGGTGTAATTGCGCTAACCCTAAATGATCGGCTCTATCCATAATGATGGTGTTGGCACTGGGGACATCGATACCCGTTTCGATAATAGTGGTACACACTAATACGTTAAAGCGTTGATGATAAAAATCACTCATAATGCGCTCTAGTTCACGTTCACGCATTTGCCCATGAGCGGTGACTATTTTTGCTTCAGGTACTAGTGTTTGAATATCCAAGGCTGTTTTTTCAATGGTTTCAACATTATTATGCAGAAAATAGACCTGACCACCACGCAGTATTTCACGCAATATCGACTCACGAATAAGCGCATCATCTTTTTGATGAACAAAGGTTTTTACCGCCAAGCGTTTCGCTGGTGGTGTGGCAATAATTGATAAATCGCGCATGCCGCCCATGGCCATATTTAAGGTACGCGGGATGGGGGTTGCCGTGAGCGTTAAAATATCGACATTACTACGTAGTTTTTTAATTTTTTCTTTTTGTTTTACGCCAAAGCGATGTTCTTCATCGACAATCAGTAAACCTAGGTCTTTGTATTCAATGCTGCTTTGAATGAGTTTATGGGTACCAATTAAAATATCGACATGACCACTAGCCACTTTAGCAATCACTTCTTTTTGCTCTTTGGCTGTTTTAAAACGTGATAACACTTCAGTGTTTACGGGCCAATTAGCAAAGCGATCGCGAAAATTTTCATAATGCTGTTGAGCTAATAGGGTAGTCGGTACAAGTATCGCTACCTGTTTGCCATCGTTTACCGCAACAAATGCAGCGCGCATTGCCACTTCGGTTTTACCAAAACCAACATCACCACAGACTAATCTGTCCATTGATTTAGGGCTACGCATATCACCCATTACCGCATGTATTGCTTGCTCTTGATCGGTAGTTTCTTCAAAGCCAAAACTGTCAGCAAAAGCGCGATAATCGTCTTTATTTAGTTGATAATGATAGCCTTGTGAGTTTTCTCGTTTGGCATAAACATCGAGTAATTCTGCTGCTACATCACGTATTTTTTCCGCAGCTTTGCGTTTTGCTTTACTCCAACTATCGTTGCCCAGTTTATGTAATGGGGCATTTTCTGCACC
>CAYZOE010000182.1:0-4852 GCA_964479805.1 uncultured Pseudoalteromonas sp.
ATAAGCGAATTTGCCCAATAAAGCTATTTTTCTCACTCTCGGCGTTGCTTTCATTTGTAATAGCACGCTATTACTGCATAAAAGCGCCTTGATATTGAGCGAAATATCATCATTGGATTGTACGTAAGTTTGTTTTCAAAACTTTTTCTATTCCAAAACCCTTATTCAAACCTGAGGTTAAATATACTCAACTTCAATCTGACAAATAATACTCAACCGTTGATACAACGCGCACTTTCTTAATATGCGGGTTATTTCTGTCTCTTGCCGAAATACTAAACTGGCCTTGCGAGGCGCGTTTAATCTTACCTAACTTGCTACCTGAGTCTTCGGCAAACTTAGTCGCAACTTTGCGGGCATTTTTGGTCGCTTCTTCAATCATATCGGGCTTAAGTTCATTCAAGCTAGAGTATATATATTCAGTTTGAAACTGATAGCTACCCGAGGTAAATACTATGCCTTGTTTGCCCAGCTCAGATAGCTTACCCATAACGTTTCTTACCGCATCTAAATCTTGCGAATAGACGGTGACGTTTTGCTGCGCGGTATAACGAAACTCAGCGCGGGCGTTATCACCCCATTGCTGCGCCGATTTGTCAGTCACAGACGGAGAGGTAAAAGAAATATCTTCAGACTTGATGCCATTTTTTTCTAAAAAGTCTTTGATGTGGGCAGTTTTCTCATCAAGTGACTCATACAAAGCTTTTAAGTCATTTTCAGCAGCACTAAATTGAATTGGCCAGATCACCACATCAGACAGCACTTCGCGCTCAGACAAACCTTTTACGGTAACCGTACGCTCATATTCTTTAATTGAAATAGCAGCATTCGAGGCGATAACCGCAAATAATGTTAGGCCCAAAAAGATCCCCGCTGCCAATAGCAGATTGTTGTTTGCTTTAGGTTGCATCACACGTCCTTAGATTTTTGTTATTTCTATCACACCAGCCTAAATCATAGCTCAACTAACTTAACCAAATATGAGCATGAAGACTAAGTACGTAAAAAGAAATTAAATAGGCAAAACTTCAGCCAGCTCTACATCCAACATATCGATTACCGACTCGAAGCCATATTTTGGCTGCCATCCCAATTTTTGCTGTGCAGAAGACGAATCATATACTCGATCGAGTTGATTGGGTAGCGTCCACCCTCGCTGTAAAAACATCTCGGCGAGTTCTGGGGCTTGCTCTTTTATTAAACCTGCAGCGTCATTGAATAAACGCGGGCAATCTGATGCTTTAAACGGGGTTTTACCTGACACAATAAAACGATTAAACCCAGCAAGGCGCGTGTCTAACGCCGCTAAATGCGCACTTGCCACATCACGCGCATCAATACCCCGAGTAAGTCGATATACCGCCATTAAGTCGGCAGGCTCAGGGAAACAGCGAGACATTTGCAGTACAGTCACAGGCAATTTGAACACATCATAAATCGATTTTAGTTTGTCTTCAGCAGCAATTTTACTGCGGTGATACACTGTTTTTGGCTGTGGTGTAATTTGCTCATTAACCCAGCCTGCGGTGTGTTCGGGAGTCGATGCATGACCATACAGTGCTGTTGTACTGGTAAAAATAAACTGCTTTACCCCCAGCTTAATGCCCTCTAAAGCTAATTGCTCAGTGGCATCGACATTAATAGATTGAAACTCATCGTCAGATAATAATCCGACATGAGGCGCATGTAAGGCTGCGGTATGAATAATGACATCAACCCCGTCGAGGGCTTGCTGGATCAGCGTTTTATCACGAATATCACCAATGTAATCGGTGGTAGAGCATGGTGTTTTATCTAGGCCTACTACTTGATGGGTGCGCATTAACTTAATATAAATTGCACGTCCTACTCTGCCCGCAGAGCCCGTCACTAACACTTTCATGGTTATCTCTTATTTAAAATGCCGTTGTCATGCAACCAATCGCTTATTATGCTTTGTATGGATGCAATTGTATCAACATTTGTGATGATAAGGTCGCTTGATTGACGAACTTGATTGGCTGCGGCTATATAAACCGCTCGTAAGTGGTCATCATATTTTCGCAAATAGTTACTTAGTGTTGTAGACGGGTCATTGCTGTGTTTGAGATGGCGCTTGACTACTCTTGATAAACACACTTCCATAGGCATATCGAGCATGATCACATAATCAATTAGATGAGCGATTTCAGCCCGTTCTCGCCCAAAGGGTTCTTCAATAAAAATCATCGACGAATCACATTGTGTTTTTAATTCACTGAGCGCTTTGGTAAATCTGGGCGACTTGATTTGCGATACATCAGCACCTTCTTGCAGCCATGTCCTCATATCTTCAGGGTAAGTGTTCGGCTCAACAAAATCGTCAAACAATAAGGTCTGACTCTTAAACACTTCAGCAAGACATTTAATAACTGAGGTCTTCCCTGCTCCCGATACCCCGCTTAAAGCAATAACACGTGCTCGTTGCATTCCTGTCACCCATTGACTGGTCATTTTGTTTATTCATTTTACTAAGCGAGCTTTTACATCGGCATATTTAGCACGACTCACAGGCACCGCCTCACCATTTTGCATATCTAAATGATATTGTCCGCCACCAGCCACCTTGAGGCTCTTAACAAAGTTTAGATTAACAATAAACGAGCGATGCACGCGAACAAACTGCTCTGATAATAACTGACTGAGTTTATCAAGGTTTTTATCGTGCAGCTTTTGCTCATCGAGTAAATGTATTTGGCTATAGTGCCCATCAGCTTGAATAAACTGAATCTCGCTGATTTCAATATACGACAGTAAACCCGCTGATTTGATGGCGAGCTTTTTTAATTGCGTATGCCCAACATACTTTTGTTGATAGCGTGCAAGCGCTTTGAATAGCCTTTCTTTACTGAATGGCTTTGCAACAAAATCTAACACACCGTATTCAAATGCATTAATTGCTTTATCACTACAGGCCGAAATAATGATGGTATGAAAGCTCTCTGCACTCAGAGTTTTGAGTACCTCAAAGCCATCTTCTCCATGCAAGTTGAGATCTAGCAACAATAAGTCGATTTGGTTATCACTGAGATAGTCGAGCGCATCATCTATGTCTTCGACCCATTTAACCCTACAAGATGAATGTTCAAAGTAGGTGCTTACATGACGTGAAATGCGCTGAGCAATGACAGGCTCATCTTCGACGATCAATATCTTCATGCGGGGACCTGCTTTTGCAAAGGTATTAAAAGAGTACTCAGCCAAATCGTGTCTTGTTGAACTGACTCAAATTTGTAGTCATCATCAAAACATTGCCGTAAGCGTGAATGAATATAAGCGCTACCAGTACCTTGTCCTTGATGTTTACGTTGTCTGTAAGGAGTTATAATACTGAGCTTAAGATGATTATTTTGCTCACTTGCCGTTATTTCAAAGCTGTCTCCCACTTTGATGCGATTATGAGAGAAGGCGTTTTCAATCACAGTATGAATAATGGCTGGCGGTAAGTAATACTTGGTTGCAGGCGTATCAATTGTCAACGAAAGCGCCTTTTGTTGACGCTTTTGCATAATGGCAAAATGCATTTGACATAGAGCAATTTCGTCCTCAAGTGACACCCAAGTTTGCGCCGACATTTTATTGAGTATTCTAAACTCTTCGGATAATTGCTCGACTAACTCTATGGCCTGTTTAGGCGATGTTTCGATCCACTCACAAATGAGCGTTAAGCTATTCATTAAAAAGTGCGGTTGTAGGTTTCTTCTCAGCAACTCGGCTTCTAATTGCGACTTCTTTAAAGCGGCTTGCCGTTGTAAATTGAAGTGCCCGATTAACGCGTATAGATTCACCAAAGCAATCACCGAGAATAGCGCAGCAAACCAAGTGTCTATAAAACTTGTCGGTATTAAGAACATCGCTGCAATGCCCGATAGCAACATGAGTAAATGCGCTTTGGCTTGGGTGTGCCTTTTCAACGCTAGCCAGCTTATCAGTGCACTATTTACGAGAGATAAAATGAACACCACATAATTACTCATGTCGAAGCTTTTAACCGTCAACACTGTCAGCAGATTTAAAGCCAACGTACTTGCAAGCCAATATTTTAAATATTTTGATTGGAATAAACTGGCGTAATAGATCACTAAACACACACCTGCTAAGATCACGCAGGCTAAGATAATACGTAAACGCCAAAGGTGTAAATTCCATGGATAAGACCAATAAAACTTAATCAATTCCAGTGCGATGATAAATGCCGACATCAAGCACAAACAACTAAATGCCAAATAACTCAATGCGCGCTGATAGCGGAAGAATAAAAAAGCAAAACACGTTGCGAGCAGTATCATGGCACCAATCAGCATAAGCGGCACAATATGATTGGTTTTAAGCGCGAACTGATGGTTTGTTAAAGCAATCCCATAAAATAAGGTGTGAAAGTCACTCTCATGGTGCTGAGTTGATAAATCTAGCGCCAACCAATGCAAACCCGCAGATGTTTGCGCTGGAGACAATAACGCCGAGAGGCTAACGGGACCGACTTGCTCTTGAGAACGATTATGCCCGGGTGAACCTTTATTCGCTAGCCATTCACCATCCCAATAAACCTTTGCTGAGCCCAAAAAGATTAAGTCTAGCCTAGTACCGAGCGGTGCATTGTCATTCAGCTCTACAGGTATATAGACACAATAGCGCTGCCATTCTTGCAAAGTACGCAGATGGGTTTGCGCACTGAGATTTTCATTGCTTGGCAATGGCGCACACTCGCCCGTTGTAATTGGCTGCACCACAGATGCTTTATTCAAACTGAGATAAAACGACTGCTCGCTTGCCTGTGTGCTCATGCTTAAACACATGAGAAATATATAGAAAATTATTTTTAGCATTCTTCAAG
>CAYZOE010000183.1:0-4801 GCA_964479805.1 uncultured Pseudoalteromonas sp.
GCAAAGTAACGCGTAGTATTCAGTCACCTCTCAATACCAATCAGTTTTTCCAAGCAAAAGCCCCAGATCAAAAGCAAATGTTTGGCGCACATAATGGTCCTAAGAAAAACATCAACCATTATGTTCGAGGTATGATGCAAGACTTAGCGTCTAATTTAAAATATGTAAATCAAAACACGCCATTGGCTGTTGCCAGTTTTGTATTTTTAGATGATAAGTACGACGAGGGTACGCTACTGGGTAACCAGATCTCAGAAAGCTTTATGCATGAACTTTATCAATACGGCATTCCTGTTATCGACTTCAAAACAACTGGCTACATGCGCGTCACGCCAAAAGGCGATTTCGTATTCAGTCGTGATTATCTAGAACTAGATGAAGAGCAAAACTTCCAGTATGTGATGGCTGGCACTTTAGTCAATCACAAAGGGGGTGTATTAGTTAACGTCCGTGTGGTTGGCTTGCAAAGTAAAGCTGTTGTGGGTTCAGCCCAAGGTTTAATTCCTCAAGCCGTATTAGATGCGCTAGGAAGTAGCGAGCGCACTGACGGTATTATGCTGAAATCGAGCGCGCGATAGGGGACCCTTATGAAATCTCTCATTTTGCTTTCAGTGCCAATTGCATCACTTATGTTATCTGGCTGCAGTTTATTGATGGGACAGCCAACCATGAGCCAATCAGTGGTTGTGATGAATGAGCAGTCAATGGCCATTGATGAGATGACTGCTCAAATGCAGCCTGAGCCTGAACTCGAAGAAATGCAGCAAACCAAGCCTGATTATGTGCCGATGAACCATTTTGTAAAACTCGACAATTATGTGGAGCAGATGGCCATTGAGTTATCTGATTTACTTAGTGAAACAAAGAATATGTCGACAGAGCTCGCTGTGGCTTCATTTGTACGTTTAGATGGAACATTGCAAACCAGTGATCAGTTAGGAAACCAACTTGCTGAAACATTTATGCATCAACTACATCGCTTCGGCTACCAAGTTGTCGATACTAAACTAATGGATAACGGACATATTTCTCGTACGGGTGATTACGTATTCAGCCGAAAGTCTAAAACAAAGTTTAACTCTGATGATGCTGAATACGTGCTGTCAGGCACTATGCTTTATCGTGAGAAAGGAGTGCTAGTGAATGCGCGTGTTATGTCGCTTGAAAGTAAGAAAGTCATCGCGACATCAAGTAAAATGATCCCTTGGTATGTGCTAAGGTCTGAAAACATTTTAGTGTCTTCACGATAATCTAATTTGAATTCTCGTCACTTAAATTTTAGTTTAGTAAGCACAGTGGGCTTGAATCTCAGCGATTAGCTATATATTATAAATATCAATGGCTTGGCCTCTTAGTTAAATGGATATAACGACCCCCTCCTAAGGGGTAGTTACAGGTTCGATTCCTGTAGAGGCTGCCAGTAAACTTCTTTTATTCTTCCCGTATCTTTATCCCGAAATATGCTACAGTCATGCTCTTCAAAAAGGAGTACCGTGTGATTGAAGCAAAAAATCTAACCAAGAGCTTTGCAAATAAAATCGTTTTTCAAAATTATTCAAGCGTTTTTAATGCAAATAAGCTGTGTATTGAAGCCGAAAATGGTTTGGGGAAAACAACGTTATTTACCATTATTGCTGGCCTCGACCCACATTACAGTGGAGATATTCTATTAGATGGCAAAAAGGTTGCGCAATTACAAAATCAGGTTGCTATTGCCTCAGACAAAATCCCTTTTCCTACCTTTTTAACAGCGAAAGAAATATTGACGCTCACACATTCTAGTTGGCAATGTGAGTGGCCTGATACGCTCTGTGAGATGTTACGCTTCAGTCAGTTTCTCGATACTAAAGTGGGTGAGCTGTCATCGGGTAATCAAAAGAAATTGCAACTAATTAATGCCATGATGCGTCACTGTGATTATTTAATTCTAGATGAGCCCAGTGCAGCGATTGATGCAGAGAGTTTAAAAGCGCTACTTGCATGGATTGAGCAGTATAAAGGGCAATTAATAATCAGTTGTCATGAGCCAGAACCTTTCATTGAAATTGGCTTTGATAAGCAGCCTTTGTTTGCAGAGTAAGCGTTATGAAGCATTACTTTTCTTACCGTCATCAGGCATTTAGTCTTGCCATAAATGAGCTATTTAAACAGCTTCAGCAGTTTGTACTTATGCTCATGACGATGTTTTATATTTTTTTACCAGGGCTTATTGCGGGCTTATTTTTTGGTTTAGGTAAAATTGTACAAAGCAGCAGTGCAGTGATCAGCATGCAAGTCGGTTTGGCATACTTAATTTTTCAGTCCTTGTTACTCACGGTATTAAAACCCGCGATTTTAGACCTAAAACATCGTAGTTTTCACACTACATTACTCAAAAATAAGTTACCGCAAATACTGAGTGATATTACAGCTTTGGTAATGTGCCATTTGTTGTTCGGTTTGAGTGTGTTCTTAATGATATCAATGGGGGCAGACAAGCTAAGCCGTGCACCACATTATATTGCATTTGCCTTTACTCAGCTTAGCTTTGCGCTTGTATTAATGTATAGACCTGCAGCAGTCATCTGGGCAAGTATGCTCGCATTTTCTGGCCTATTCGTTTTTGAATCAACTTTGGCATTCTTTTTAGCGCTAAATACATTGCTATTAATTTCATTATATTTACCAAAACGGCTCAATTTTTCTTATCACATAACTATCACACCTTGGTCGTTTTGGCTGAGCTATTTCAAAGATAATATTTGGTCACTCACTTGGCGCTTTACCATGAGCGGTTTAGTGTTTTGGGCGGTTCATATTATAGTAACTGAGCGCTCTGATCTTGTGCATTGGTATGCATTAGGTGGTGCGTTAATAAACCAATTATGGTGGTCAAGTTTATTTATAGAGACGAACCAGCATGTTCGAGAGCATCGGCTATTTTGGAAGAGTTTAAATCAGTTCAGGCAAATAAAACGAACTCAGATTATGTACTTGATTGCGCTATCGAGCATGTTTACTTTACCTATGCTTAGCCTTTTTTCATCGCATTTGAGTATGTGGATGAGCTTATTGAACACGCCTTTTGTGCTGATATTTTGTAAGAATAGGCCGCAATTTATGGCTGTGGTCTGGGCTTCATTGGCAATTAGCTTCATCATGCTAATGGTCATCTTCTAATATGAATTTATGCAATTGAATTTAAGGCCCGAAAGGGCCTTTATAGTTTTTAAATAATAATAATTCTTAAAACGGGTTTTAGCAGCTCAAGAAATAGTGTATTTTAGGTATGTTATATTGTATCAATTTTAAACCTATTCTTCTTGAGGCACTGATGTTTAAGTTATCACCCGTAATGTTGCTACTTTCAGCAGCACTTCCTTATACTGCAATTGCAAACCAAGTTTCAGGCACTGTTTTAGATAAGAATAATCAACCAGTTGCTAAAGCTAAAGTTTCTATTATGGGCAGTTTGCAAACTGTTGAAACTAATTCAAAAGGTGAATTTGTTTTAGCTGACATAAAGCCTGGAAAAGTAGAATTACATGCAGCAGCTTCTGGCTTTGCACATTTTAACTCGAGCTACGACTTAACTGAATCAGGGTTAAAAAATATAAAAGTGTCGTTGACACCTTCAGCTATTGAAGTGATTGACGTGGTTGCAAGTCCATTTCATGCATCAAACATGGAGTCAGCGACGCCAGTAAGTGTTTTATCAGGCGATGCGCTTCGTAATCAACAGTCTGCAACTTTAGGTGACAGCTTAGCCAAAGAGGTGGGTGTACATACTAATTTCCATGCTGGCGTGGCGAGCACACCAATTATCCGCGGCTTAAGTGGCCCTCGTGTTTTAATTACCCAAAATGGCTTAGATGTCAGTGATGCTTCTCGTGTTGGCCCTGATCACTCAGTGTCATCAGAAGCATCAACAGCTGAGCAAATTGAAGTGCTTCGAGGCCCTGCAACCTTGTTTTATGGTAGCGGCGCAATAGGTGGTGTTGTCAATGTTGTTGATAAGCGTGTGCCAAGAGATATCGAGCAATCTGGCGAGTGGCTTATAGAGCATGACTCAGTAGATAATCAGAAACTAGCATCGGTAAATATTAATACTGGTAGCGATAATATCGCTGTACATTTTGATGGTTTTTATAGAGAGTCTGATGACTACAAGGTACCAGTAAAAGATGAGCAAGGTAGCGATAAAATTGCCAATAGTGGTGAAGAATCAAAGGGTGCTACAGCAGGTGCAAGTTATATCCTAGATAATGGTTATGTGGGTGTATCTGTTGGTAAGCTAGAACGTGAATATGGCATTCCTGGACATAGCCATGGTGATGAAGAAGTGCCAGTGTTTGCTGAACTTGATCAAGACCGGATCCAGTTATTAAGTGAGCTGCAATTTACAGATAGCCTCATTGATAGCTTACACACACGTGTTGCTTACACAGATTATGAACATGCTGAAATAGAGCATGGAGTAGTAGGTACTATTTTCGCTAATGAAACAGTTGAAGCAAAGTTTGATGCACTTCATCGTGATATGAATGGCTGGCGAGGTGGCTTTAGCCTTCATTATAAGCGCAGTGATTTTTCAGCGCAGGGTGCTGAAGCATTTACGCCGCCTTCAGAAACTGAAACTCTGGCATTTGCTTGGATGGAAGAGCGTCATTTTGACGATGTTTTATTACAGCTAGGAGCACGAGTTGAGCGTGTAACTATTGATGCACCAAAGGTAGTGTTGCCTGAAGTCGAGTTACATATGCATGATGACCACGACCACGACCACGACCACGACCACGACCACGACCACGACCACGACCAC
>CAYZOE010000184.1:0-1746 GCA_964479805.1 uncultured Pseudoalteromonas sp.
AAAACAAAGATGAAGCAGGCGCCCAAAGCGCATTAATTAAGCTACTTAAAGAGAAGCCTGAATATCATGATGATATTCCAGAGCCATTAGAAGACTTATATCAAGCGCTTTTAAAAAGTGGCAAAATTGAGCGCCCAGAAACATCGTCAAAATTAGACGATAAATCGAAAGATAAGAATTAAAGATTGTGGCTTTATTAGATGAACAAATATGTACGAAATTAAACAAGGTCAACTCAGCGATATTTTGGCTATCGAAACAAATATCCCTGAGTTTGGCACACCAAAAACGCTAGAAATCATAAAGCAAAGGCTAGCAGATAAAACCTATTTACTGCTGGTGGCTTATCGCAACGAGCAACCCGTGGGATATAAATTGGGTTATGCGCTGAGTGACACGGTTTTTTATAGCTGGTTAGGTGCAGTGATGCCTGAACATAGAGGGCATGGTCTTGCACAGAAAATGCTCAACGAGCAAGAAGCTTGGTTAAAAACGCAAAACTATCAAACGGTGCAGGTTAAAACCATGAACCGCTTTCGAGCCATGCTCGCCATGTTAGCGAAAAACCATTACCACATCATTGATATTGAGCCCGGTGATACGTCACTCGACAACAAGATACGCTTTGAGAAAGTATTTTAATCTTTACCGACTCGAACATCGCTCTTTAAGGTTAAAATCTAGCTTAAGAAGCTAAGATAAAAAGCTTAGACAAAAAGCTAAAAGGAAAGTAAAAACAATGCGGTTTATTTATGTGGTCGACCCCATGTGCGCTTGGTGTTATGGCTTTGCGCCTGAGCTTGCGGCATTTTTAAAGCGGCACCTAGAGATTAAAGTTGACTGGATCATGGGTGGGCTCGCCCCCGATAACGACCAACCAATGGATGAAAGCCTGCGCACTGCAATTGCCGGCTACTGGCAGCAAATAGAGCAGCGCACGCAAGTAAGTTTTAATCACGATTATTGGCAGCTAAATACCCCATATCGCTCTACCTACCCAGCCTGTCGCGCCGTGATAGCAGCAGAAACCTTAAGCCCCAACAGTGCAGAGCTTATGGTTAAAGCGATTCAATCTGCGTATTACCAAAAAGCACAAAACCCGTCTTTACAACAAACGCTTGTTGAATGTGCAGTAGACATAGGTTTGGATGGTGCAGAGTTTGAAAAAGTGCTGTTATCGGCTGAAACTGAAAGTCAGTTACAGCAACATTTGGGCTTAGTGCAACAGCTTAGAGTGAGTGGCTTTCCGGCGTTGTTTTATGTGAATGATAATAATGAAGCCTTTGCTTTGGCGTTGGGGTTTTGTGAGGTAGGGGATTTAGAAGAGAGGTTTGATAAGTGTAAAACAAACCCTGCG
This sequence comes from uncultured Pseudoalteromonas sp., assembly GCA_964479805.1. Classification (GTDB taxonomy): domain Bacteria; phylum Pseudomonadota; class Gammaproteobacteria; order Enterobacterales; family Alteromonadaceae; genus Pseudoalteromonas. The sequence goes on from CAYZOE010000184.1 coordinate 1,358, forward strand.
TAACGAGGTTGCTTTTCGTAAGTTGAGTCTTTGTGTGTAGGTCCTGCTTTAGCGAGATTGAAGGGAGAGGGGAGTTCCTATTGAATTTGAGAATAGGTTGCACTATGTCTGACCTAATCATTATTTTTGTCGATTCAAAAACTCTTATATGTTATGCAACATAAGGTAAATTATATAACGCACTTAAAACTACAAATGTAATGGTCTGTTCATAATATTTAAAAACACAAAAAAGGTTAACTATGTATAGTTAACCTTTTTAATTACACAGTTAAAAACCTAATTCTATTTTCCTTAGACTAAGGAGCAGACATTTGAACAGTTGTCTAATGATTGGATATAAAATTTAATTTATCAGTTTTTTAGGTTAATTTATGTTTCTAATGATT
>CAYZOE010000184.1:1846-4726 GCA_964479805.1 uncultured Pseudoalteromonas sp.
GCCTAATGCCTAATGCCTAATGCCTAATGCCTAATGCCTAATGCCTAATGCCTAATGCCTAAAGCCTAAAGCCTAACGGTTAATGAATTCTATCAATTGTAAGCTTACCATGAGACAGTCCATTACCACCATGATAGTCTAGCTTATAGTAAAGTTGACCACCTTCTACTAGGAATTTTATTATTCCTCTCCCAGCTTCGTGGTTTACTCGACTGTATCTAGTTTCACCGTTCCAATTGTAAATTGAATATGTTTCTAATACGGGATCATATCCATCTCGAATAGCTGAAATTGTTACTTTATAACTACTATTTTTTTGCAATTTAAATGCAGGACTAACTGCCACCCACTTCTTATCAGCATTTGCATTTGCATCGAGAGTAATGCTTCCCTCATCATAAGTTGAACTATTATCTAATAATGCTGTACCACCAATTGCAGTTACTCGCCCTGATACATAAGTATTTTTTAAGACAACACTATAATTCCACCAATCTTGGCCAGTCATATTTTGTATTGAAATACGTCCGCCATTATCAGCATCAATAACGGCATATTTTCGTTTAACCTTGTCTTTAGGCCCACCTTGAGCGAATACACCATTAATATCTAAAGAGCGAGAGTTTTTAACCTTGAAGACTGTACTTACCCCCTCAGCATAAAAATTAGATATTTGGTTATTCCATGTTCTGTGTGCAGCAGGGCCATAAACCTCTACTCCAACATTCGAGTTTTGTACTGTTGAATTGACAATTTGGGTACCCATGCCAGCAATTTTGATGCCCACATTAGAATCTTCGACGTATACATTATCTAAAATGTTAACATTATTAAACCAGCCATCGGGTTCTGTATTCCAATACGCAGGTTGCTCTCCATTTCCGTGAAGATATATGCCTGTGTTGTTATTCAAAATAAACAGGTCTTTAAACCTACTCCAAACTACCCATTTACCATAAATTGCATTATCAAAGCCTGAAATCCTCAATCTTGAAAAATTTGAGCGATAACTTGCAAATGGTATATCTATAGCGTTACCCGTTCTATATGAGGCGGTTTGTCTTAAATTCAAATCTGACACCTCTACATCATGAGCAACTTTTAACAAGCTGGTATTTGCTGAAGACATTTCAAGCACGGAGTGATATCTACTCTCCCCATATACCTTTATTAAAGAGTTTTGGTCCCATTGGCCCTGAGTAAGGTCGAGTGTTTTTGAAACGTTAAAAGTACCAGAAGGTATATAAACACTCAGTTTATTCTTAATAGCATAATCAATTGCGGCTTGAATTTGTTTTGTATCATCTATTGAGTCATTTGGAATTGCACCGAAGCGACTATCGGTTATTGAAACTGCACTTTTTTCAAAAGCTGCAACAGAAGAAGAGGCCAAAATTGCCATCATTATTATTTTAAATTTCAAATTTCATCCTTATATTTTAAAAAACAAACAAACAAAAAAACTTAATTTATTATAAAATAATTATTTTTTCAGTAATTATATTTATTAAGTTTTGTTCTTTAGCAAAGTTATAGTGCTTTGATAATTGTAGGTAGTCAAGCAAAGGGTTTAATTTAAAAAGTGTTCTATTCTTAAGTTTATTGTTGTATTAAATGCTGTATTGTTGTTTTATTTGGTATAAATTTATTGTAAAGGTAATTAAATTTATTTTTTATAGCAGGTAGGTGTCAGATTGATATTTATTATCGTTGATTTTAAATTAAAAGGTCTACCTGTAATTTGTACTGATTATTCTTTTAGTGACAGCAATGGGTGGTATGTACATTTCTCAATACATTGAAAAAGCAGAAGGAGCGCCTTAACCAAAAGTGGGTGTAAAGTGCACGATTTAATTTTTATTATATTATTTCAGTATTAAATAGCGGTTATTGAACCTTATTTTGCGCCAGCTTTATAATTTGATGTCGAGTATTCAGTTGAACTAGTAACCTACATAGAAAATTAACGGGGTCGGGTCTTGCATTGTGCATTTTGACCCTATTAGCTCATAGACAACTCAAATCCCACATTACCCTTAAAGCTTACAGACAACACCCTTTCCCTTTTATCACGCCCTGAAAATAATGAATTGATGAGTAATGCGCTCGCATGGCGGGGTTTTTGTTCCAGACAAATCCCAAGTACCTAATCCATTTAGGCAATGCGAGCCAAGCCATGCTTGTACATGGACGTACCCTCATGGCGTATACGTTCATCGATATTTTTAACAACAGTTAAAATTGCTCATTTCACCTTGCGCAAAATAACCTTGCTTCGCAACGTGTATTTTGCACGATAGATGTGATGAAGGGCGCCATGAGGGTGACGAGTGACCGAAGCGAAGTTTCGCAGCGCGAGGAAGTGGAGGCATGGATGCCGACAGGCCCAAGCTTCAGGGATGAATTTCTGCAAGAGGCTAAATTGAAATGCTTAGCCTCCCCTTGGTTGCTGTCGCCAATGCGACAAAGGGTTAAATTGAAGACTGGTGATGAGCAATCCTTAGATTCTGAAACAAGTCCAGAATGACGAAAACTAGTTAGCAGTCGCGGCATAAAGCCGCTGCTACAGGAAAAGTATTACGCAGCTACAGCTAAAACTGCTCATCTCACCTTGCGCAAAAATAACCTTGCTTCGCAACGTGTATTTTGCACGTTAATCCGTTACCTCAAACAACAGCACCTGATTCAATTGCGGGCCATGCACATTAAAATTATTATCCGCCACCATCAGCAAACTGCGATTGCCATTTGCTAAAGTCGGGCCAAACGTTAAGCCCTCCAAGTTATCAATCTGCTTCGACCCTAATTTGTCAGTGATGGTCGCTAAATCTAACACTAAAGTTTTCTTCGCGGCTTTAAACGACTGGTTTTTTAAAGAGG
>CAYZOE010000185.1:0-4438 GCA_964479805.1 uncultured Pseudoalteromonas sp.
TACAGGCGCAGGAGGCGTCTTGAAAGATTGTTCTGCATTGGTCGCAACTTGACGTACAGTATTACTATCTTCAGTTAAGCTCAACGGTAAATTCTTAAATAAATGCTGGTGCTCGTATGTGTACAGCGACATTGGCGTTGGTACAGCATATACCGGCCAAGAGTGCATACACCCCTTACAATCTCTACCAACCGCTCTACCAATAAGCATGCCACCTACTAGTTGGCCGTATGCTAAAGTAGATTCTGTTTCTTGAATTTCTGCAGGAGCAGTGACATGATGAACACTTAGCTCACCTTCAATATGCGCCGAGCCTCCCACAATAATATTTTGACTAATACCTAAATTGCTATCAACTAGTACTTGTTTATAATTCTTCTGACGTAAGCTTAATATGTCAGCAACAATATTAACTCTACCACTAGTTATGTTTATTTCATTGTTTGACGATATATTGACTTGATCGCCAGCAATGTTAGTTATGGTTCCACTTATATCGACTGGCCCAACAGATTTCATCGCTATACCACCAGCTCCAACAACGCAATTAAATCTATTGTTACAAGTTAGATTATAAGACCCGCCTGGTAAATCATCTACATGAACGTATTCAACCAATGGGGAAGTAGAAAATGATGTAACGACGCCTTCTTTGAAAACTTTAACTTCGCTATTAACCATTTTACCGACAGGGTCAATTCTTACGCTTGGAAAGTCATTAAACAACAAACCTATAATTTCATTTTTATTTTTAGTTATGTGAGAAATCTCACTTCCGCCTAATCCTAATTTCTTTTCTATTAGAGCTAAGTCAGATATGGTTGACCGTAGTTTGGCTTTAATAAGAGCATCTTTATTTTGATTGTCCCAGTTACCTTCCAAGCTACTAGGGCTCAATCCTGTACCATTACAAACAGGGCATGGCCCACTCCCTAAGAAGTTTTTGGGGTTAACATCAGGCTCTTTAAGGTCAAAATTAGACAGGCCCATAACATTACCGATTACGCCTGCAAATTTAATTAAACTTATAGGTGCTATAGTTGATATAGATTTTGTAATTAGACCTGAGAGCTTCTTATTATTTACATTCCAATAAAATGGCTTACCTCTAGACCGACTACATAACGGGCAAGGAGCTGGAGTACCAGTCTTTTGCTGGCCAGGCGATTGATGCTGAACAACCCCGTTTAATACATAATCAGCACGTTTAAGCTCGAACAGTTGCTTTATATCTGCTAACTCATTTGCCTTAGCATACCACTCTTTGAACGCTTCTTTATTAAAAGTACCTACTTTTTTATACAAATCGCCTCGTACAATATAATCATGATCAAATTCTACATGCGTATTTTTATGGCCTCTAATTGTTTCGAAATCGTCCCCTTGAACTAATCTATTAAAGTCATTAGCGGCAAATTCTTTTGTTACGTAATTACTAAACTCATTGAACGACCCTGAAAAGTGGGTCATTCTCAACAACTCTCTATTATCAGTATTAACGATCTCTATAGTACCGCCCTTTTGGTTCAGGACAAATTTATTTCTATATGTTTCAGTATTATGATTGTAAGTTGGATCGTCAACTAAGCTTTTATTTTCGTAGGTATTAGGGTAGTCAACGCCGTCTTCGTTGTCAGTCGACTCATATATTGCTCTCCAATCCTCTATACCATGAGACACAGCAAAATAAATAGGTGTCTGTACATCGCCGCCTGCAAAAAATATCCAAACATGTGACCCTACATTTGGTACAGAAAATGAACCTTTAGCACTATTACTATAACTGTGTGGCTTATATGAAAAGGAATGCTTGTTAATGCGATTCGGGCCACCAAACTTAGTCGCGTCGTTAAATGCATCACCAACCTTTAACTCATCAACTTCATATACCCTCGCAGGTTTTTCTCCAATGCCTTCAACATTAAGAGAATATTTTGTCTCTATATGGTCTTTTTCGGAGCTTGGTGAATTTATATCTTTTGGTCTACTACTGTCTGATATTGTGCCGACTTTCTCTCTAGCGTTATATCTACCAGACCCAGAGGCTCCAACGAGAGGTGCTGCACAATCTGCCCATGGTAATAATAATTTTAAGTCGTCAACAATCGCCGTCAAATCTGAATTAATATTATCTCCAATAAATTTGAATGACTTATCTTTAATAACTTGATCCCAACCTTCATATACGGAAGGCGTTACATGAGGAACGAAAATTTTAACACGACCACGATTTTCTGGATCGTTATTTTGAACAACAATGCCTAGATAATTTCCAAAACGTCCAGTACTACTAGACGCTCTTCCTGACGAACCAATGGGATTATTGCTTGACCTACTCATACTGCTACACCAGCTTGGTTAAAAAAACTGTCAACAGACTTCGCCGACCTGCCTAAAGTTTGTTGTAAACTTTCAGCAGCTACATCCTCAGCAGCCTCATGCGCTAAAACAGTTAAAAGCTCTCCTGTGCTGTCTGGTTGATCAGCATCATAAACATCTTTTGGTGATCGGTTTAGAGCGTTTTGCTTTAGAGGCTTAACACCGTCAACTAATTGCCACGTTTTATCGGTTTGTAATTTTTTAGTTAACGTCGGCGACAAACGAGTTACTTTTGGAGGGCTGTTGTGCGACGGGCATATTTCTCTAACTTTAGCTGTTATTTTTTGCTTAAATTGACCTATCTGTTGCAGTTTTATTTTTTGGAATAAAATTAAATTAATCTCATCTTCAATATCAAGCTGAAAGTCTCTTCGTAAAATGCCAATTTTACTTTTTATATACCCTTCAAGATCTAGCAATATAGATATTGCTTCATTTTTAGTTATCAGCTCAGTTAAATATCTGTCAATACAATCTTTTATTTCATTAACAATCTGACGCTCAATTCCTAAAATATATTCTTTAACACGCTCTTCAACATTTCTAGTACCTGTTACGATTTCAGTAATTTCGTTAATGTTAATACCTGTTACTTCATCTAACACCCGACTTAAATTGTCATTTTCAAATGGATTAACGAGCGCTGATGTAAACGACGAGACTGTAAAGTTAGGAGAAATTGGTATATTTTTAATATTAACAAAGATTGGATTATCGGTATTAAAAGTTAATGCCTTACCAATTTGCGGATCAAAACCATTAACAGTTGTTGAAAATGACTCAGCAAATTTATCGAATGTTTGAAATGTATTTAGATCCTTTAAGCCGCCACCAACACCTCTAAATACATCACTAATATTAGTGTGTATAAACCCACCTTCAATAAACTGATTTTTAGTAGCCGTGTAAGCTTTTGAGAGTAAACCTAACATATATAATATTATTTATCTTGGAATCTTTAGATTACACTTGACATTCCACTGTGTATACACTATCATCATTGTATGAAGTTACAAGTTTCACATGAGTCACCGATTCAATTATTTCAGGAGTCATTGGAATACAACGATTATCAATACTGTTTGGTTCACTTGATGGAGGAAAGTCCCGAATATCGAGATTGGTTTATGACTGTCAATAAACGATTCGGCGCTGATGTATTGTTGGACAATAGTATCTTTGAATTAGGAGAAGCTTTTGACCCACAGAAGTATGCATATTGGCTGACAGAGATTAACCCTAATTATTACATCGTACCAGATGTATTAGAAGACGCTAACGCTACAATGGAGAAATGGAATGAATGGGAAATGTCATGGAAGCCTGATCATCCTGCTCTAAAAATTGGCGTAGTGCAAGGTAAAACATGGCAAGATTTAATCGATTGTTATAAATGGATGTCTAGTGAAGCTGATTATATTGCCATTAGTTTCGATTACTCATACTATCAATATACTGGTCTTGGCGACACAAAACTTCAAAAATGGTGCTCAGGTAGACAGCGATTCATCCAACAGCTAATTGATGAAGGTATTTGGAACTGGAATAAACCTCACCATTTACTTGGATGTAGCTTAGCAAAAGAATTTAGGTATTATGTTGATAAACGAATTACTAATATACGTAGTTGCGACACTAGTAACCCTATCGTGGCTGCGCTCAAAGGTTTAAGATATAATGGCGATTTAGGTCTCCAAGAAAAGCCGTCAACAATGCTATGCGATTTAATTAATGCAAATGTTGATACAGATACACTTGAACTCGCGCAGTACAATACTACAATGTTTAAGCACATCTTAGGACGGTATGAAGAAAAAGAATTATCCTTGGTCTGATCCAATTGGTGAGACTAATCATTACTACGTGTATAAAGATAAGTATCCTGTCGCAGAAGGTCACCTACTCTTTGTACCAAAAGAAGATCTAGCGTGTTATCTAGATAAATGCTTTCTTGGTGCATATGCGCAAGGACAAGGTTTAGTTAAAGAAGGGTTTTGTGATGGTTTTAATATTGGAATGAATATGGGTGAACATGCAGGTCAAACAATTATGTATCCAC
>CAYZOE010000186.1:0-4349 GCA_964479805.1 uncultured Pseudoalteromonas sp.
TGAAAAAGTAGTACCAAAAGAATTTAAAGTCGACGTACACCACTGGCTCATCTTACACGGTCGTTATGTCTGTGTTGCCCGTAAACCAAAGTGCGGCTCATGCATTATTGAAGACTTGTGTGAGTTTAAAGAGAAGACAGGGTAAAACTAATTATGCTTTGAGCAAGGAACAGACGGTTTCAAGCCACTTCATGCACGTTGCAAAATATGCTCTTATGAATTATTTACCCTATAAATTTTTCCAAGAGACATAAAAACAGCTGTTCGTGCAACTTTATTATGAAGCAATCAAGATAACTGGCGCTGTGAGTGAAACTAATTTTGTTCTAGTCCCAGTTGAGTTTACGATAAATTTTTCATCGACATTCTGGAATGTATCTACTGCACATAAGATCTGTAAGTTAGCATGCTCGACAAAGAATTCATAAGGAAGTTATAAGTGATTTATATTATTAGAATTTATCAAGCATTGTTTATTTATCTATTATTAGATCGAGTTCAACTTACCTTATTTTATGGAACAGGTGAAGCCTCTATGCTCATAGCGTACTGCTTCTTTGTTGTCTTTTATTTTCTTTTTGATGTAAAAAATAATTTATGGTTTGGCTTTACTGCACTTGCTTCATTGTTTATTTACCAAGCTATTCCATACTTTATTTATGCTAGCTCATCATATGAAGGAACAGTAACAGGACAGTTAATTTTATCTGGGTTAATAGTAGGGTTCTACGGACCAGCATTTGGCTTAGTTTTTTTTAAGGTACTAAGAAATATAAATAAAAAAGAGCAGGCATAAAGTTTTTTGCAAAATTTAAGTATTGAATCACTGTTAATTCATGAAGTTTTAATTTGCGTTCATAATTTAATGGGGTCACCCATTAGTCAATCTTTGTAAAATGCACGAGTGGTTTTCTGCCGAATGATTTTCAGCATAAAAAAGTAGCCACCAAATTATCATTCGCGCTTTTTATTAGTTTGATGTCGATTAATCATCCGTGTCAGCAGCGTATCCATAAGTTAATAACATAAACTGTGACTAAACTTAATAACTAGCCTTCTAGTAGCTCATGTATTATTGAAGACTTGTGTGAGTTTAAAGATAAGACAGATTAACTTGGAACGAATGCCCAATTCCTCAATTTTGAGCTTGTTGATCTATGCTAACATTCTCCCTTGTTGTAGCTTTAACTAAATTGATAGATTAATTTATTTAATTCTGCTTGCGGTATTGCCCTGGCGTGCAGCCCGTAAACTCCTTAAATGCTCTTGAAAAAGGTGCTGCAGATGCAAAGCCACTCTCTATACCAACAACAAGCACAGGCCAGTCTTGTTTGTCTAATGCAGTTAATAACACTTTTGCATGTTCAACACGCATTTTGTTGACGTAGTGGTTAAAATTCTTGGCATCAAATTGGTTGAGCATCACCGCTCGAATACGGTATTCGGGTACACCCAACTCACGAGCAATATCAGCAACGCGCAAATTTGATTGCAAAAATCGTTTTTCTTCTACTAATAGCATTTGAATTTGGCGAGCAAGTTCTGTTTCTTCTTGGTCAGAGGCCGTTGTGTTAATTTGTTCTTGATTAAGCTGCTGTTGACGAAAACGAATTAAGCCATGTGTCGTTAATAGTATGAGTAAGAAAGCAAAAACAGAAAGCCAATCCTGACTTGAACCGGCTATTAACTCTTTTGGAAGAACCTCACCTACCAGCATCACACTAACAACACAGTAACTAAATGACATTAAATAGATCGTCGCTACTTTTCGTTGCACAACATTCGTGCCTTGCAGTACTCGATAACCTTCCCAAAAAATTAGAATGAGCATGCCTGGGTATAAAATTTCAATAGTTTCTCTCAATGCCGTTGTTAGAGCTAAGAGCCAGCCTGAATTGAGTTGCCACATTTTTGTCGAAAATAGTGATAGGTGGAGTAATACCAGACATACTGCATGTAAGCCAACCAGAATAAGGTGGTGGCGATTAATCGGGTTGTTTTTTCTAAAAAAAGCGCGTGCAAATAACCAATACCCGCTAGCAGTAAAAACGCTAAATACACCTATAAAATGATGATAAGGATTGATATAACCACTCGTTAATTTATGAGTGACAAACAGTGAGGTAGATAAACAATAAATGGCAAAGGTTAAATGAAAAAGGTGCTTTTCACGAAGACGAAAATGAAAGACTGCTAAGGTTAGACTCAATACAACAATACCTAATTGCGCAAAATTTAACAGTTCCAAATTTTCCCCCTCATTACTAGTTCGCAAATTCTACATGAATTCACTTCTTTTTTGATCATTTTCCGATTTTTCGCCTATTTCGTATATCGATTTTCAAATTCGATGCTTATGAAAGCCTTATAAATGCCAGCATAGCGGTGAATTAAAATTGAATAACGATTATGACTAATAAATCAGTTATAGATATTGGAATAGAAAACAACGCGCCACAAGTACCCTTTTCAAAAACAAAATACTTTAAGTTGTACTTTGTAGGCATGGTCTTTTTACTTGTGAAAAATAGTCAGCTTTACAGATTAAAAGATTGTTATAGATGGAATAATTGGCGAGAACTTGGCCATTCTATGTTGTTTGCAATTGGCAGATTATTTCGTCTATTAGCATTTTTACTCATCATGATTTACAAAGCTGTATGTAAGGCTGTTTGTCTTTCCGTAGTTATCTTACCAGTATTTTTAACCGGTGAAGAGTTCACCTAATCGTCAGTAAACAAAGTTTATTAATTCGTATTACATAAATTTATATTGCTATTCCATAGAGTTACGTGTGGTGAAAATATATGTCTCCCCCCCTCGAACCATGGAAACGCAATAACCAATAATCCCGTTTGTAGAAATTTACTAGGAGTTATCATGTCTAAACTTTCCGACTTTGAAATCAATATAAAGATAAAGCTCAGTGCGATATGGAGCGCGGTCATGTCTTTGTATATCTATTGTGACTATTTTGAGTTGTATAGACCTGGGAAGTTGGAGTCCATGATAGAGGGAACAGCTTTTTTTGGCAAAGTGAGCCAAGAAGTCGTTTTGGGGTTATCGTCAATTTTACTGGTAACAAGTTTAATGATTTGTTTATCCGTACTTCTGTCACCAAAAATTAACAAAATTCTCAATATTCTCGTGGGTGCCATAATGACTTTAATGATGGCGTACATTTGTTATTTTGATGGTTGGTACTTCTACAAAATGTATGCTGCAGTCGAAGCTTTTTTAACTCTAATAGTTGTGTGGTTAGCGTGGAACTGGCCTAAAGAACAAAGTGCCAATAGCCCATCCAAGTAACAGCTGTAGCTAACGAGTATTTTAAAGAAACAACTCATTAGCTAATTTTTCCGAATACGTTAAATATCGGGAAAACTCTAAAAATCAAACACAACTCTATCGGTTAACTTCGAGTAGTTGCAGAAGCTGCGCACTTAAATTCAGTTTAAACCTGTTTGAGTTAAAATAATTAGGAATAAAAATGTGTCTAATAACACAACAGCTCGATTAGCGGGTTTTGTCTACTTATTGCTTGTGATCACCGGTATTTATAATTTAATTTACGTGCCCTCTCAATTAATCAATATGCAAGACGCTGTAGCCACAGTCGAAAATATCTCAAACAATGAGTTGCTTTTTCGATCAGGCATTGTCGTCGGTATATTAAGTTACATTATTTATCTCATTCTGCCTTTCGTCTTGTTTAAACTTTTTCAGGAAATAAATCGAGATGTTGCTGTGATGATGGTTGTACTTTCCGTCGTCAGCGTCCCTGTATCGCTATTTAACATGGTAAATAAGGTTGATGTGTTAACTTTATTAAGTCATGCGAGTTTCCTAAGCCAATTTGATATGCAAACTATTCAAGCTAAGATGATGATGTCACTCAATTCATATAATAACGGTATTGCGGTTGTGCAAATCTTCTGGGGGTTATGGTTACTGCCATTTGGTTACCTTACGTTTAAATCTGGTTATGTCCCTCGTATTCTGGGCGTCTGCTTAATGTTGGGTTGCTTTGGTTATTTGACGGTTTTTTTAACTAACATGCTATTTCCTAAAATCACAATACCTAGTGTTGTTTCTAAGCCTGCCTCAATTGGCGAAATCGGAACTTGCTTATGGTTGCTGATTATGGGTAATAAACCTATTAGAACTCTAGAAAAGGGTTAGATAAAGGGTCAACACACTTTGCCAGTGAAGTTATTTTTACTGGCTGATTTTACACGGTCGTTATGTCTGTGTTGCACGCAAACCAAAGTGAGGTTCATGTATTATTGAAGATTTGTGTGAGTTTAAAGAAAAAACAGACTAACTCTTAACATGGACTTACACTATCA
>CAYZOE010000187.1:0-2639 GCA_964479805.1 uncultured Pseudoalteromonas sp.
TGTCCCCAATTAACAATATAGTCATTGGCATAAATAACATCGCCAGTTGGTTGATTAGTTACCGCAACATCACGTTGTATGCCATAACGTGTACTCATCATGGCTTCTTCAAATAACATTGCATAGTCTTCACGTAGGCTTGAAAAGTTGTAAAAATCTGTCGCGCCATCAGATTTGAAAAAAGTACTAATATCAGCAGGTAAATAAGCTTTTTGACTATCGGTGGCGGTTTCACCGGCGAAACTGACTTGCGCTAGCTGACGCATAATGTCGCTTTGTAATGGAAAGTTATTGGCTAATGATGAAGATTCTACATTACTACATTGTGAATTATCACAGGCCGCATCGATTATTCTCGTATTATCACTTTGCGAAAGCCATTTGGTACTAGGTAAAAAGTCATTAGCATGGGCAAGTTCATGATAAAGTAATGAGGCAAGTCGATACAAGCCATCTTGTCCAGTACGAGTTACTCGGGCATTACTGGCAAAATAACTTGAAGCATAGTCATTATTTTTAATATATCGCCAAGGCATCACAAATTGTAAATCGTTACCAAATGCTGCTCTATAGTCGGGCGCTTCATTAATCGTGTCACGTTCATCAGGTGTTAGCCAAAAATTATTAGCATCGAGATAAATTGCACCTGTCGCTGCCCAATAAAAAGACGGGCGAACATCATATGAAATAACAATTGCCGTGGTGGCTCGTAATAAATTTTTAAAATCATTATTAATATCATATTGAGTTAAAAATTCTTTAAATCTATCCCCCATCCATTGATGAGAAACCACAACTCTCGACATAATATCATCAACAGTAGGGCTTGTAGTTTGTTGTGCTATTAGCGGCAAAGTACCTAACGTACATGAACTATTTAGACTATTGCTGTAGACGCAATTGACCAAATTATTCGCATAAGATGACGTTGGTTGATAAGGAAAAACTTTAGCGACACGAGTATCAAAATAAGCATTATTCGCTATAGACGTGGCATTTTCTACTAACACGGCAACGGTATCGGTATACGTTGTGGTGCCATTATTAGCTTGTACACTAAATTGTAATACCGTATCTTTATCGACTTCTGGAGCGGTAAAAAATATTGCCTGATCGCCTTGTTGATAATTAGTTAAGCTAACCGTTGGTCCTGAAATTTGTTGCCAGTTAACAGAATTTTCATTAAGGCTTGCATTTAACCACGCACGTAATGACACTTTATTGCCTTCCACAACGGCATGACCTAAACGCGCGCTTAACATACTATTGTTGCTATTTACTGAAATTGTTTGGCTTAATTCCTTTTGCTGACCATTAGCCATGAATGTTGCGGTAAAGCTATAATCACCCGCAGCAGGAGCGGTAAAAGCAATCACTTTACTTTGTTTAGCTAAAAAACTAACATTTTGACCACTCGTTTGTTGCCAACTTATATCACTGATAGTCTCATTTGGATCATAGAGCACTAATTCAACGGCCTGTTGGCTAGCAATATCGGTATCGCTGACGACAATACTGTTGTCATTAACATCAACACTCACTGGAGGCGTTGTTGCTACGGCAGAGGATGAGTTAGATGAAGAACCACCACATGCTGTTAAAAATAGGGTTATAGCCCCAATGAATGCTAATTTTTTGAATGAATTAGTTACGTTATATTTGCTTGAGTTAATTTTTGTAAACATCATCATATTTCTCGATCATTTTCCTTAAGTTAATTGTCCATGTCAGCGGATTATTTAGCTGATTTACTCTTTCTCTGTCTCTTTATCTTTCTCTTTCTCTTTATCTTGCTTGGTTTTTTTCGTTCTTATGCTAAGACCTAATTCTTGACCTCTATATTTCGCGAAATAAGTGGCAGATAAGAAAAATATGCTAGTTAATAACAATTCAATGCTTGCCCAAATCATATCTTTAGGGTTTACCCATAATGTTGTTAGGCTATGCAAAAAATAAAGCATAATAATAAAATTTGTCCAAGCATAAGTGTAGGGTGAACCTTGGCATATTCCTTTGATAGGGATCAGTAATGGCAAAGTAAATAGTGCTAATGAAAGCACTGGTGATAATTGACTTGGGTTAATAAAAATAAGCCAAATCGGCATATAAATGAGCAATAAAAAATAGCTAACTAAAGCTATTTTGTTAAGTTGTTTACTGGTAAATAACGGTGTTTTTTTCATTTTTATACTGGCTACTATGATAATAAAGCTAAAACGTTTTCTGGAGGGCGACCAATACAAGCCTGATTATCTTTGACTACAATGGGACGTTCTAATAATTTTGGTGTATTGACGATAGCATTAAGTAAAGTCTCATCATCAGCACCTTTTAAATTTTGCTCTTTAAATTCAGCTTCTTTCGTGCGCATTATGTCAATTATATTAACCCCCAATAAGTCAATGAGGTGTTTTATCTCTTTCGCATTTAAAGGGTTTTTTAAATATTCAACAATAGTTACATCAGCATTGGCTTGTTCTATTAATTGGAGCGTTTGACGGCTTTTTGAACATCTTGGGTTATGGTAAATAGTTAACATTTTTTAAGTCTACTTTTAAATTTTATGAAATGAGTTATAAGCGTTTTATTTTATCTTGTTGCGCTTGAAATTGTAATATCCGTGCTTTAATTCGTTTTTT
>CAYZOE010000187.1:2739-4312 GCA_964479805.1 uncultured Pseudoalteromonas sp.
ACATCAATATAAAATAAATTTTTATTATTTTTGCTAAGTAATTTCTCTAAGACTTGTTGCGCATTTTTATATTGTTTATCTTCAAAATAAGAAATGGCCAAGCCATATAATGCGGCATCTTTTAATACGTATCTCTTTTTATCTAATTGTTTTTTATAATAAATAATATTATCTTTAGGTGTGTTTTGATAACGACCTCTGATCCGCGCTTTGGCTAAGTGAAAGTCTAAATTAGGTGCGATTCTTACCGATGGAAAATTTTGAGCACGAGTACGAGCATCACTGATACGCGAGTTAGGTAAAGGGTGAGTAAGTAACATAGCTGGCGGTTTGCTAGCATAACGAAATTTTTCGGCTAATTTATTAAAAAATTTTGGTGCACCTTGTGGGTCATAATCACTGCGAGCCAGTAAAGCTATGCCGACTCTGTCTGCTTCTTTTTCATTGCCTCTAGTATAATTAATGCCCATTTGTTGAGATGCCGCCATCGAGGTGGTTAATGCCGCAAAGCCAACAGAAGGATTGATCATCGAAAGTAAAATTCCCGAGATCATGCCTGCAGTGGTAAGTGGTTGATTTCGTCGTTGTGATTCTAGTCTTCGCGCTAAATGTCGTTGGGTAACGTGCGATATTTCATGTGCTATAACCGAGGCTAGCTCACTTTCATTGTCAGCTAAAGTAATTAAACTGCTGTGAATAGCTACATGGCCACCAAAAAAGGCAAAGGCATTGATTTCTTTGCTATTAATTAAGAAAAATTGAAATAAATAATTAACATTATCAGCATGCTTTACTAGGTTATTACCTAAATGATTAATATATTCATCCAGTACAGGATCACTTATTACCGGTTGTGATGCACGTAATTGTCGCATCATTATATCACCCATTTGTCTCTCTTTATCTAATGACAAAGTACTTACTGCAGCGGTACCAATTTCAGGTAATTTATTTTTATCTGTAGTTTGAGAAAATACAGAAAAAGAGATGATCGGCAAACATAACAATGTGCTTAAGAGGATTTTGATAGGACGATTTTTTATAAGTAATTTCATTAAATTGATTGTTTCTCTATTGAGTAAATATAAAGCTATTTACTTTGAATAAACTAAATAATACTGTGTTTTCGGTTCTGAATCTCATGATAAAAATCACTAATTGTTCGCCCTGATACTTCAGTAACAACAAATGATTTTTTTAGTATGTTAATCAGTTCTTCAACTTTACAATGAGTAAATTTAATTAATGCAACATCTGCTTCATCACCCCCTTGCGCATGATAGGTCATAAAAGAAACAAGGCTGCTGATGCGAAATAACATTTGCATTGACTCTGGCTGCCAATTAATAAAAGGGCAGTGAGGATTTTTTAGCAGTTGAATATTTGTTTTTTCGCCATTGATTACAGGGAAGCAATGCAACTCATAATGCTGTTCATTATAAACATGGTGTAGGGCAATTTGTGGTTTGTTCTCGACAATTAAATTGCCATTTTCATCTTTATGGCTACCTAGTAAGGCTAAATTCCAATTATTCACATTAAATAATTGTTTATAAGAACTGTCAAAACCATG
>CAYZOE010000188.1:0-2616 GCA_964479805.1 uncultured Pseudoalteromonas sp.
TCAGCGTCTTCTAAAATATCCCCAATGACATCATGTAAGCTGTAACGACCTTTGGGAATGATGATGCCGAACTCACTCAGTAAACCTCGAAGTTGATTAATCATAAAGGTGCGCTCTTTAACTAAGCCTTGTCGAACTCTATGAAGCGTCATAACAGCTTGTTGTTCGGCGGCTTTTACAGGGACATGCCAGATATTAGGTCGCATAGCGGCTTCACAAATTGCTTCGGCATCGTTATTATCATTTTTGCCGCCGGTACGAAAAGGTTCGATACTTTCGTTTATGATGAAGGCGCGGCGATAATCGCCACTTGGTGACCAAGAAGTTTAAACTCACGGGCCCAATAATGCGCACCAGAGCAGGCTTCCATAGCGATGAAGCAAGGGTTGAGTTGTGAAATAAAGGCAAGTAGCTTTTTACGTGACAATGTTTTTCTAAGAGCAACCTTTCCATGAGCATTCATTCCAACAAGAGAGAATGAATTTTTTGCTAAATCGATACCAAGTGTTTGAATGTTATTCATGATGGATCCCTCTTATTTGAGAGTTGCACCTTAAACATGGCACAAGTGCCTAGAAAGGGGGAGTCCATCTCATTCGTTAAATGCATCGGTAGCTGTTCAACCTTACGAATAATGAGCTTTACGGCAGTGTTGTTTATTTTTTAGAAAGGAATGCGTAATGATTCGCTATTCTTGTTTAGTGTTAATGGAGAGTTTCATGAAAAGGTTTATTATTTTTTTAGTTCTGTTTCTACTTAATCATTCTGTAAGCCAAGCAGAAGCGTCTTGCCCGATTAGTGATCTCACTCAATTGTCTGGTGGGATAAACGTCATCAAGCCTCATTGTGTCATTGATACGAAGTCACTAATGGAGCGTCGCTCTGGATTTGCAAAAGGTGTATATGGTGGTTACGCGTCAGGAAAGGTTTACGTGGTAACAAACCTTGAGGATAGCGGGGCCGGGACTCTTCGTGATGCCCTTGAAAATGGTTCTTCTTGGATAGTCTTTGGAGTGTCAGGAACAATTAGCTTAGAGCGAAGGTTAGATGTACCATCTGATGTGACAGTTGATGGTCGTGGGGCAAGCATTAGATTGCAAAACTATGGCTTATACATCTCTCAATCGGAAAATGTCATAGTAACTAATATCATAATCGAAAACGGTGTGGCAGATAGTCGCGATGCAATAGGAATAGATAACTCAAATGTAATATGGGTAGATCATACGACGTTAAGGAATTTCCCTGATGGTTTATTAGATATAACACGAGCGCATCGTAATAAAACTCGGGTGACTGCAAGTTGGAATAGATTTGAGAATCATAATAAAACTATGTTGATTGGTTTGCATAAAGATGCTGCGGAAAGTGACAGGGATATATATGTTACGCTCCACCATAACTATTTTGCCGGAACAGGTCAGCGTCACCCACGTCTATCCCAGGGGTATGTTCATATGTATAACAATGTACTTCTCTGGAGGTATTTGGGAGCCCAGTCTTATGATAATGGCCGATTGTTAATGGAAGCCAATTTCCTTTCTACATTGGAGCCGTCCAATTTAAAGGCCACTTCATATGAGTTAAATAATTCTAGTATACCTTCTGGTTATATTCGTGCTCCAATGAGCGGTGTTAATTCAAATGTTATAGTTGGAAATGAAGAGATTGTTGTACTTGAGAATGGGGTCGTCAATATACCATCTTACCATTACGCCATAGATGAACCATCTAAGTGTTTATACTACAAAATAACTTTAAATGCAGGTTATCACTTGGATGCAAAATCTAGTTTGACAGACGCTTTGAAGAGGCCTGCCATTCCTAACTCACCTCTTAACTGCGTTACCACTTTATAGCAAACTTCGACAATGGCTCGTGCTAAGTGCTATGTATTTTTCTTCAACTATGGTCAATTTGGTTTGAGAAATGGCATTTAGTAAACTAATCCAGCTGACACCACAACGTCGCTTTTTTTGCTAAAAACACAGCAAAAACGGGCCACATTGCTCCGCGGCTGATTGGTAAAATCAAATAGGGCAGGCACAAATTTATAAATTAAACTTAAGCGATAGACTCAATGGTTGTTTGATGATCTCTTTATACATATACACAAGTGTATTGAGCGCCTGAGCTTGTGTATTTGCAGCCACGTTTTGTTGGTTGGCTAGGTGACTTAAAAACTGTTCTAACGCCTCTTCATCAAGTGTTTTTGGGTTCAATAAATTATGAAATCGAATAAAGGCAGTTATCCAATAGAGATAACATGAAATAGTACTTTTGGCATATCTTTGTGTAGCAAGATACGCTTGTATTATGGATAAAAATGGCTGTTTCATGACCAGTTCAATTTTTATATACAGTACTCGATGCTTTTCAAATATCACTGTTATACGACAAGAGAAGCACTTTAAATGTTTCTAACTTGGTGACATCGGCTTAACTTATTGTTATGGTTGAGTTACAAAAGTACGTATCTGAAAAGCTGTTGTTATGCGACATTTGTCGCAGATAAAAATGTTATGTTTTCAGGGAGTGAGTATGAAAGTTTTGATTGCTATATTGCTATATTGCTATATTGCTATATTGCTATATTGCTATATTGCTATATTGCTA
>CAYZOE010000188.1:2716-4139 GCA_964479805.1 uncultured Pseudoalteromonas sp.
TTAGTAATGCTTGTGACAGATGCTTATGCTCAAACTTCATGTAGCGAACATTTCAAGGATTTACACAGCCTAGAAAAAATTGATACTGGTGCTAATGACAAAGAGTTACTATCTGTCTACGGCTTTAATATTGAAGTATCACAAACAACACCTGCTGCAATAGTCCTCAATAATTTGAGTGAATCCCGGCATATAAAATCACGGTTTGGTCATGTTAATGAGCTTTCGGTTGTTTGTTCTAGTGAAAAGGCAGTTGTTTTTGTCATTGATGGAAAACTTGGTAAATTACTTGCTTTCTATTTGTTTAATAAAGGACTCTATTATGCTGCCCCTCTTTTATACACGGAAGGTGAAGTTGTTGTTATCAAATCGGATAGTTCCGTGAAGTAAGAAAACATAACAAGACCGTTAAACCAAGGACACAAAACAGCAGGCTGTGCTCCTTCGTCGCCAATTTTAGCCTGCTATTTTGCGCCGGTTAAGCGAGGCGTTATACATCTACAAGGAAATAAGTAATGAAGAATGTTTTTTTGGTATCTCTAATTCTCTTTTTATGCCTGCCTTTTACGTCAAAAGCAGAAGATTTATTTCATGCTTCCTCAAAAGAGAGAGGCATTACGGTTTTCGACTTTGAGGTCATTGAAACAGAAAGAAATGAGCACTTTTCAATCTTGGAAATTCCTAATTTCCAAAGCCGCTCAGCTCGAGCTTCTCGTTGGATGATGTGCATTTATACTGAGTTAGCTATAGCTAGAAACGCGGAGTATTGGACTAGCATCTATACAGATGATAGCGGTGATAAAGTGACTGTCGTATTACCAAAAACCCACTCAACAAACGATTCGGCCTTTACAGGTGTAGATACATTGGGTACCGGTTTAAATGTTATGTCAGTGTCCAAAATGAAAGCATTTTGTGGCCTTAAGTGACACGATGTATAACAAGGCGCTCAAAAACGCCCTTTAGCTTGGCGTTGTGCGTCATTTCAATTCAAAGTATTTGAAACTGTTTTTATCTCAGGTCTTTTCTTCAAATTAGCTTTTAGGTACAGTGGCGAAATTAAGTTTTAAGTTGGTTTTAGCTTTTCGTTTTTCAATCTAAGCTTTGACCAGAAAGGTCATTCACCAGTCGAACGCTTCTTTGCAATTTTGAGCTTGATGAGTGTTTTTATAAATAAAAGTTTAGCTCGCTGGTGCAGGCGCAAGCGCTTTAAAAGCAAAGTGTAAACGCACAACAAGGCGCTAAACTAGGACAAAATTAAATAAGCTCGTCGCTTCGCTCGATTTTAGCTTATTCAATTTTGCCTGTTAGCTAAGCGTTGGTATGACTCCCACTGTCAAGTTAAACACACTGATCCTTGCCTAACTTTAAGCCATAATTATTTCAACTCGAATTAGAGCGAGTTAATACATAGGATGAAGCA
>CAYZOE010000189.1:0-3852 GCA_964479805.1 uncultured Pseudoalteromonas sp.
CAAAGTGCTCTGCTACAAATTGGCGATGATGGACCAGGCATACCAGACAAAGACAAACATAAAGTCTTCGATAAGTTCTATCGCGCTGATATTAGTCGATCTAAACCAGGAAATGGCTTGGGTCTAAGTATTGTTAAGGCAATTTGTGATGTCCATAACGCGCAATTATGCTTATTAGATAAGCAGCAAGGTGCTGTTTTTAATATCGAAATTCCTATGCCTTAAATTCATACAATTTTGTATGAAAGCCGTATTACAACTGTAAAACACGCTCAGCGTTTTTAGCTCTACACTTAAGTTATCGTTAAGTAACGAGAGAGAAACAATGACTAAACTAATTCAACTAAAATATCTCTGTTTTCTGATCTGCTTAAGCCTTACGGGTTGTGGCTCTGGTGGTTCAGAATCAACCTCTCAGGCACCAGAACAAGTTGTCGATAATAGTAGTGGCTCAAGCGCCAACAACGACTCAGATAACAATTCAGGGCAAGACAACGCTGATGATTCGAGCGAAGATTCAGGCTCAGATAATGACTCAAATCCGAATGATGATGCTGATAACGATGGAGATAATGACTCCGATGATCAAGATGCCGACGACAATATCGGTGACGACACAAGTGAACAAAGCGATTTAACCTTTGCCACTGCGACCTCGACTTCTCGTTTTATTCAACATGCCACTTTTGGCGCAACCCCGAGCGATATTACAAATTTAACTGGTCAAAGTGCCTCTAAGTGGTTTAAAGATCAACTACAGCTACCACCGAGTTTAAAACTGCCTGTTGTCAATGAATATGCCCCGACTGAAATCAATGAGGACGATGAATTCGATTTGCTGCATGTTGGTTCAACAACCATCGCTTTTTGGCGACATGCTATCTCAGCTGATGACCAATTAAGGCAACGTATGGCCTTTGCATTGTCAGAAATACTCGTTGTATCAAATGCAGGCGGTGAAGAACTCACAGATATTCCGGAAGCGGTATCGAGTTATCAAGATATCCTAATCAATCATGCATTTGGTAATTACCGAACATTACTCGAGGCTGTCACCTACTCCCCATCGATGGGCTTTTACTTAACTTATATGGGCAACATGAAAGGCGATGAGACAACTGGCAGAGTCCCCGACGAAAACTACGCAAGAGAACTACTGCAACTTTTCACCCTCGGTGTGGTTGCTTTAAATCAAGATGGTTCAGAGCAAGTAGATGACGATGGCAAACAAATTGAACTGTATAGTAATGAAGATATTACCGGTCTTGCTCGCGTTTTCACTGGTCTGGATCTTGATCACGATACTGCTGAAGAAACGCAAAGCCACGAGTTTGCGATCCCTATGGCGATTTACCCTGAATTACACTCAGAAAAAGAAAAATCATTTTTAGGAACGCAAATCGCTGCAGGTACAGGCGCTCAAGCGTCAATCACTCAAGCACTGGATCATATTTTTAATCATCCAAATATGCCCCCTTTTGTTAGTAAGCAGCTTATTCAACGTTTGGTGTCATCAAACCCCTCTGCTGAGTATGTAACTAGAGTAGCAACTGCTTTTTCTCAAGGTCAATTTACACTCCCTGATGGTTCAAATGTCGGCGATAAGCAAAGAGGTGATTTAACCGCGACCTTAGCAGCCATTTTATTTGACCCTGAAGCCACAGGTGAGCCAAGTACTAGTTCAGGTAAAATTAGAGAGCCGATTTTACGTTTTACACAGTGGGCACGCGCATTCGAAATCGAAAACGTCACACCTGAATTCCAAGAAATGCTCTGGGATACCAGCCCTGCAAGTATGTTAAGCCAGCACCCATATCGCTCAAAAAGTGTATTTAACTTTTTTAGACCCGGCTACGCAGCCCCCGGTACTGAAACAGCCGCCAATGGTTTGGTCGCTCCTGAGCTTCAGATCACCAATGCCACTTCTATCCCCGGATACACCAACTTTATGACCTTTTATATCGCAGGCCTTCAAGGAGATGTTGATGTAGAAGAGTTACAAGCCGACTTTGATGACAACAACATTCGACTGGATGCTCGCAATGCAGTTAATAGCTTTTTTACGGATTACGACAAAGAACTGGCATTAGCCAATGATGTTGATGCCCTGCTGGCACATTTAAATTTACTCCTCAGTGCAGAACAGCTTTCAGCTAAAACGCTCGAGGATATAAAGCCTATTATCAGTAGCATCGAAGAAGACGATGAAGAGGGTTATTTACTGAGAGTAAAACTGGCCATTTTACTGGTTATGACATCACCTGATTACTTGGTTCAAAAATAGGAGCTTTCTCATGAATAGACGACATTTCTTAAAATTCAGTGGTGCTTCTATGATGGCAACATCTATGCTGCAATTAGGACAAGCACTTGCGAATACCGACGCTCAAGATGAAGATTATAAAGCTCTGGTATGTGTTTTCTTATACGGCGGAATGGATAACCACGATACGCTTATTCCATATGACAGCGACAGCTACAACACATGGGCGAGCCACAGAAGTAGCTTACTAAGCCAATATACAACGAAACGCACCATAGCAAACCTCAACCCGATTAATACGCCCTCTCGATTTGGCACACGCAGTTTTGCGCTGGCTCCCGAGTTATCTGGCATGGCCAATTTATACCAGCAAGGCAAGTTGGCTATTGTTGGCAATGTAGGGCCACTGATGGAGCCCATTTCGGCCGAAATGGTTAAACAAAAAACCGCCAAACTACCTGCTCGACTATTCTCGCATAATGACCAACAATCAACTTGGTTATCAGGGCAGACAGAAGGTGCCCAATTTGGTTGGGGCGGGCTCATGAGCGATGCATTAGTAACGCAAGGGCTTGCTGAACAAACGCCATTTAATGCTATCTCGACTGATGAAGCCCCTTTATGGCTAACGGGAGAAAACACCTTTCCCTATAATGTCAGCGGCGGCGAAGCGGCAACAATCAGAGCATTAGATGAATTTGACAATAATGCGCAACTAATAGCCCACTTTAGTGCGCAAAACCATAGCTCAAATAACTTGCTGCAAAAAGATTTGGCCAAGTTTATGAATGACTCTTATACGGCCAACGAGCAATTTAACAGCGCTGTTGCTAACACTGAGGTGTCATTACCACCATTCCCCACCACACCTTTGGCTATGCAATTAGAGACTGTGAGTAAAAGTATTGCAACACGCACCGAGCTGGGCACCAAACGACAAATCTTTATCGTGGCAATGGGTGGCTTTGACACCCATTCGGGCCAAGCGCAAAGCTTACCCAATTTACAAAGCAACATAGACGGTGCACTTGTTGCCTTTAATAACGCCATGGAAAGCTTAAATTTAAGTAATAACGTCACGCTTTTCACCGCGTCTGATTTTGGTCGAACTTTAGCAATCAATGGTGATGGAACCGATCATGGTTGGGGTAGCCATCATTTCGTCATGGGAGGCGCTGTCAATGGTGGCACCATTTTTGGTGATGTGCCCGTATCTGAACTCGACCATGATTTTGATGCTGGAGGCGGCCGATTGATCCCCACAACATCCATTGAGCAATATGCGGCAAGTTTAGGGCAGTGGTTAGGACTAAATGACACATCATTGAGTCAAGTATTTCCTAATTTATCTCAATTTAGTGAGCCATTATCACTATTCAAATAGTGTTTAATGCTCATTTTTCCCTAGGGCGTGTTTATCTTTGAGGTATGAATTTTGTTCAAATCAAAAGCTTTCAGTACACGAAATGAGCTACGAAGCATAATGGGTTATGCATGTGGCGAATGACAAAGTAGTGGAAGCTTTTGGTTGAACTCTTCGAGCAGCGCGAGTTGGTCATTTATTCGGCGTTATCGGCTGACTTACATAG
>CAYZOE010000190.1:0-3823 GCA_964479805.1 uncultured Pseudoalteromonas sp.
GCTGGGGAATTGTACGAGTTTTTTTCAACAATGCAAGTTTGTTTTGGATTTTATTGTATTAAGCACTATCTCTGTACTTGCTTGATAGTTGAAAAGCTTAATAAATTTGTCATACGAACAAAAAACGGATGTGGAAACTCACATCCGTTTTTTTATCTAGCGGCAAAGAGTCGCCTTAAAATATTACTTTTGCATTGAGGGCAAAGTTCCTTCCAGGCTGCGTAAACTGTGTTAAATCAGCATCAGCTGTCTGTCCTGCAACACTTTCATAAGGGGTATATGCTTTATCAAATAAATTGAATATACCGGCATTCAACTTCACTACACCAAAGTTATAATCAGCAAATAAATCAACAGTCCCCCACCCTGATGTTTGAACCATGTCGTTATTTGATACCTTAGTCATCCGCTTAGCAAACTTAAATGCTCCTGTGACTGACCAATCGCCTTTTTCATAGCGCGCTTTTACAAAGCCATTTAAGGGACTAATTGAATTTAAGTACTCATTGGTTTCTTTATCTTTGCCATTTATAAAAGTAAGGCCTGTATCAAATGAAACGTTATCGTTAGCCCATACTGTATAAGTAGTCTCAAGCCCTTTTATTTCGACCTCACTGATATTTTGATATTGGTAATACGTTTTTGGTGGCATGTTTGGAATGGTGCTCGGCTCCACACGCACAACTTTATTACCTATGAAGTCTTCGAATTTTGTATTGAACAAGGTAATAGTAAAACCATGTGATTCAAAATCCCCTTTAACGCCAAACTCAACACTGTCACTGGTTTCAGGGTTTAGATCTGAATTTGGTAAAATTTGGTAAAACGGTTCAACACCGTGACTTTGATATGCAAGGTCATGAGGCGGAATTTTAAAACCTCGAGCATATTGCGCGACAAGATTAAGGTTGTCAGAAAAAGAATAAACTAAACCAAGTTTTGGTGATAAGGCCGTTTCTGTAATATCAGAAAACTCTGTCCCCTCATACAAGGCATCTTTTTTCGGCGTCATGTCATATCTGTCTACACGAATACCAGCATTAAGGTCTAAAGAATCAGGTATAAGCGTGATGTTGTCCTGAACAAATATCCCGAGCATACTTGTATCTGCACCAGGGAAAGTTTTCTGCCCTTCTCTATCAAGTAGTTTGTTCCCTTGCGCATCAAGTCGTGTTTTATATCGTGGTCTAGCTGTCTCGTAACTATCGTAATCAAAACCATAAACGAATTGGTGGTTTAGCCCTGCTACTTCTAAGTTTTTATCTAATACAACTCGAGCCCCCAAAATAGACTGCTCGAAGCGATAGTCGTTGTAATCGGTATAAGGGCCGGTTCTGCTGCGGCTACCGTCATTTGCGCGTAGTTGGTCACTCTTCTGCTCGAAGTCGGTGTAATAGACTTGTGCCTTCAAATTATCGTAAAAAGCAGTCGCACTCGCGCTATCAAATGCTAAAGACAAAGATAGGCTTTCATTCTGATCCGTTGTCTCATTAATTGTGGCTGCTATTACTTGCTTTGTTTCTTGGTCAAAAAAGTCAAACGTTGCCAATAAACGTTCGTTGTCTGAAATATCAAATTCTGATTTGATCAACACAGCATTCGAGGTGTAATCAAAGCCTGGTAGATTTTCTTGGTAATTTTGCGCTTCTTTACCATCTCTTCTCGTTAATTGAATCGATGTCGCATTCATCTCACCTACTTTCTGAGCATACGTAGCTGAAAAGCTCTTTTCAGAATTAACGCCATAGTAACCTAACCCTAATTGTGCATATGTGGTGTCATTCGCCAAATAATCTGACGGGTCCTTGGTTGAGATAACAACAATACCACCAAGCGCATCAGAACCATACAAAGAGGACGCAGCACCTTTAGCGACTTCAATTTGTTGAACATTATCAATATCAAAGTATCCACGACCAATGATCAGGCCACCGCCGCCTGCATAGGCATCGTTTATACGTCGGCCATCTTTGATATAAACCACACGGTTTCCACCGATACCTCGAATATTGAGCGCTTGAGCTTCACCTGTAGAGCCCGATGTTGTAATCCCTGTTTGATACTTAAATGCGGTATTTAAGTCCACTGCCAACTCACGTTCAATTTCTTGTTCAGTAACGACATTCACTGAGCCCGCAACATCAACCAGTTTTTGCTCAATTCGAGAGCCTGATACAACAATAACTTCATTTTGCTTTTCAAACTGAGCTTCTTCAGCCGCAGCAATAAACGAACATGATGCAGTTAATACAGCTGCAGTAATACTGATCGAAATGGGTGTCTTCTTAAACATTTTTTTACCTCAAACAGGAAGAACGAATCAATTTCGAGAGCACTATAATCACATTTTAAATTGATCACAAATGATAATTGTTTTTATTATTATATAGATTTTAATGATTCTGATAGGTATCATCAGCAAACGAGGATGAAATAACATAGAGGGATTTAGCAATTTGCTCATAAAGCCAAGGTTATGGCTATGAGTGCTATGAAAATTTATAAACAAGAGAAAACAATGAAACACATTATTTCTATTGGTTTACTGCTTTTAACCATTAGCTTTAATAGCTCAGCACAAAGAATTGTAACTGCAGGTGGCACCATCACAGATATAGTCTATGCACTTGGCGCTGGAGAAAAAGTGGTCGCTGTAGATACATCAAGTACTTGGCCACCTAAAGCAGTTGCTCTACCTAAAGTAGGCTACTATCGAGATCTGGCTGCCGAAGGCGTTTTATCAAAACAGCCAACAATTATACTGGCCTTAGAAGGCACAGGTCGCCCCGAAGTACTTACGCAATTAAAGAGTACTGGTGTTGCACTCAAGCTTTATAACAAACCTAAGCATATAGATGGACTTTTTCAATTAATCACTCAAATTGCCGCTGATTTAAACCAACACGGAAGCGCACAAAAGCTTATCGCACAACTAAAAGAAGCATTGCCAGCCAAAGCTCCCCTTTCTGAATCTAAAGCATTATTCATTCTTTCAGCGGGTGAACGAGGATTGATGGTCGCAGGTAAAGAAACAGTACCTGATTTACTTTTTAGTTATACAGGCGTGCGTAACCTAGCTCAACACAAGGGCTTTAAACCTTTTAACCGCGAATCTTTAGTAGTGAGTAACCCTGATTTCTTGGTGGCACCTAGCCATATTGTAAATGGTGCAGGCGGCGCTGAAAAGTTTTGCCAACAGTCTGCACTTGCTTTAATTCCTGCAGCAAAAGCATGTCGGCTACTTATTATGGATTCTTTAATGGCACTGGGTATGACAACACGCTTACCAGAAGCCATCACAACATTAAATGAATTTCACCTTGAAAATGTACTATGACTAGTCTTGCGCTTCCTACACTTCACTCTAACCAGCACTTAAAATGGTATTGGCTCAGTGCCATCTCACTCTTTTTCTTAGCTTGGCTTTCATTAAGCACGGGACCTGTGGGTTGGGATTGGAAAATGCCAATTGCTTGGTTAATGCCCGATAGTTTTGTAAAAGATATCAACACATTGCAACTCAGCGTAGTATCGCAAATTCGTTTACCGAGGCTTGTTCTGGCTATTTTGATCGGCTCGGTTTTAGCTTGCAGTGGGGCCGCTACACAAGCATTATGTAGAAATCCACTGGCTGATCCTAGTTTAATGGGGGTAACTGGCGGTGCAGCTGTAGCAGCTATTGCCGTCATTGCACTCGCGCCAAAGGTAAGTTTCATTAATGAAGCTATGATTGCGCCTGCTGCATTTATCGGAGCGTTGACGATTACCAGTATTATTTACCGTCTTGCAAACCACCAAGGTCAAGTCCAAATAACAACATTAC
>CAYZOE010000191.1:0-3755 GCA_964479805.1 uncultured Pseudoalteromonas sp.
GTAAAAATGTAAGGATACATTTAGGATAAAAGGCACAAAAACATAAACCACAACAAACGATTTTAGGCTAAACAGGGAAGCATAGTGTTGTCGTTGACTAAAGGTGGCCGATATCCATCTATCAATTAAAGGCGCCAAGAAGATAGTGAATAAAAAACATAGTGCTAAGGTGTGCCAAAAGAAATTAAATGTATTGGTTTGTTCTTGTTGAGAAACCGGTGAATCAACAGGGTTTCGAGAGCCCCCCTTTTCGTTGGGAATGTATGAAGATTGCTGCAACAATGTAGTAGGCAATCTATGATTTTGGTCATAAACTCGCTTTGAACCAACTTCGCCTGTATGTGGATTAATATTTCCGTAGGTGGACCAATTATCGTTAACTGTAGAATTCGGAGAACTGCGATAATGTGGGGCAACGTATGTTCCGTCTTTCTTATCGTAGCCTTTCACATATACATCTTTCGCCACCGAAGAAAATGTGCTCAAGAAGCAAATCACAATTAAGTAAAATCCCTTTATTTTTGACATTTATATACCAAATACTGACCTTCAAAGCCTAGTAACCCTCGAGAGTTTATAGAAAAAGGCCTTTAAACAAATTTATGTATCGCTATGCTAACACGATTGAAGTGTTGGTCATTGCGCTCTTTACTTCAATCACAGTCAAACCAATGGAAGTAACGTTAGAAAGGCAGTTCCCAAGTGCAGAATGGTGGTTGATGAAAGTATTTTTGTAGCCAATGCAGGCCGTTATTTAGATAACGGCTTCTCGGTAAGATAAATGGGGTAGTGAAATACTAAGACTTGCACAGTTGTCAAAAATGGCATATAAGTAAATAGCTCTCGGTAGGAGCATGCCGCTCGTCGTTGCAAAGCTTTTGAAGTACTGCCTTTTACTATTACCAATACAAGCTTAAACATTTTTTGTTCAAGCCTGCTGGGTGGTTGACGAGCGACGCTTTCTGACAGGCCGAGGAATAAAGAATGACCAGTAATTTCCCTGCTCCATCAACCATTGGTGGAATAAAACGTCTTGCAAAACAACTCAAACGTCAATCAAAACACCTATCACACCTTGCCGCTTTAGACATGGCTTCTCGGCAAGCAAAATTTGAGAACTTTAAACATGCTCATCGCACTTTAAAAAACCAACAAAGAATACTTTCTAACCTCAGCGTTTATCTTGTTGCTTATTGGTATGACAAAAATGAGCGTCGAGCTGGTAGAGAGGTTTTGGAGACCTCCCTCTCTAAGCCGTTATCAGAGCTAGGGACGCGGCATCTTTTTAGGAGAGGAAGCTATATAGGACGTTTCAGGCAGGCCAATTCTGACCTCTTTGTAAAAGATGAACTGTCTGCGTCACAAGAATCCGCGAGAACAAATATCTTGGCAGCTGCAAGAACGCTCCATTTTATGGACGCAACAGGGCTCATACCCAATAAACGAACGCTTGATGTGTACCCTAATCAAGACTTAAATAACGGTATACCTGGCGCTGACCATACTAGCAGTTGGTGGGACCCAAACGCTAATCAATGCATTGTCATAGATGAACCCTACCCTAATGCCACTTCTACTCAAGAGAGAACGGCGTGGGCTGAGTCGCATAGTTGGCACCTTGGGGTGCCGAAGTGGGAAGGGTTGTACTACCCTGGCATGACAAAAGCCTATGTTGCTACAGATGCATCAAGAGGCTATGACTTCGATGCGCTAATGGTCAAGATTGAGGGGATATCGAAGGCTCTTCCTGATGAAGAATGGGCGGGAAATTCTAGTGATGGCCACGATGTATTCCTGAGTCCTTTGTCCATTTCAACCAACGATAAAAAACGCGCCATTGCTAAAGGAACTATCTACCGCTTCGCAAGTAATAAGACTGTCCCACTTAGAAGCTGGAATGATCCGACTAATGAACGTCGCCCTAATGCTTCTATGCCGATAGAGGTTCATCAGAAAGTTGCACGCTTTATTAAGGCGGCGCAGAGCTCAAATAAAGTGAGTTATGGAACCTTTGAGAAATTGAACTCGGTGAAAAGTAAGCTGGAAGACTGGCTTTTTAGCGAGTACGACAAAGCGACTACGGACAAATTTGAATTGTTTTATTATGGCTCTTTGGACAAAGCAGACCCTTTACTGTTAAAGGCTGCAACTAAAGGAGGGGCGATAAGCATTCTTAAAGAAGTAAGAGCCTTACTTGCCGAACACTACGTTAGTTGTGAACCGCTGAACAAGATGTTAAAGAAACTAGACGCAGCAATTAACACGGCCTCCAAGGCAAAGTAAATTCGAAATCAGCAGCCTGTAGTAGGATTGCACCTGCAGGCTGCTATTAGTCTGACTGCCTTTACTGGCTTAAGTATCTTTATCAAATAAGTCGGGATATCACTCTCTTTTTCTAGCATAAATGATAGTGTTAAACACATTCTACTAAACATCTGCTTTCTGCATATTCGCATGAACTCTGTAGCTCAGTATGGATAGAGCGCCACGCCGCTTTCAAGGTGGTTGCAAACACTTTGAATATAATTTCGCGATAAAGGCTATAAGGGGTCAGTCGTAGGTTCAAATCCTGCCAGAGTTCAGCCGAATATGTCGTAAACAACTTATAAGTGAACTCCAAGATGCATTTTAAAGACAACGAAAAGAAAATGTTTCCCAGTCAAGCAGTTCAAGACGCATGGGTTAAAGGGTATCAAGCATTTGATAGAAACGATGAGCACCCAGTCCCACCATTTGAAGAGGGTTCAATACTCGCTGAATCATGGCTTGACGGCTGGGAAGATAAAGCAGAGGACCTTGAGCAGTCTGAATAAAATCCTCTTTTGCACCCTACCAACTATTTAAAGGAAAACTATGCACGTTAATGGATTTAAAGAAAAGTGGATCGAAGTTTTTGCCCGGGCAGGTATCGAACTGGATATTGCGCAGGAAGAATTCGCTGAATGGGTTTCTGGATTGGATGGCGAGTTAGATAACGAATATACACAAAACGAGTTATCTGTGATTATGGCTGCAGAAGAAGCAATAGAAGAGCTATCACATGCGAGAGGCTAACGATTGGTTAAGTAAGCCTACGGCCGCTTCAAGTGACACCACTACATCATCAAAGTTTATTAAGAACTCTTCTTTATCTCGGTGTTTGAGCATGAGCAAATTGGTCAGTATTACTTCCGCTTGCTCGATACGTTTTATTTCTTTCAATTCCATTTGAATAAGCGCCATGAGGTTCTCCTAAAATGCATAGATACTGTCTAACGGTGAAAGCAATTATCTCATGAATCCAAGGACTATCCACCTGTACTAAAGCGCGTTTTTAATAATGCCTTTATCACATCATAGGTAAGTTTTCTCAGTTTGTATCGAATAGTGTTTGGTTTTCATGATATGCCGAATACTTTCTAAAAATGGTGAATTAGCCATTTGTGACTCCTTGTTATTAGGTGTAATTACTGAAACTGCTCAGTAAACCGCATTTTACAAAAGAGACAATTGGCCTTGAGGCTCGATATTTGGTGTACTTAGAGACAAATGAGGTAGTGTTATTACTATGCATGCATAGTAATAACAGCAGCTTAAGCGCAAAGTCACACTAGCTTATTGTTTTACCTTATAAAGTTTGAATTTAGGACTCGTGGTTACCATGCATGCATGGTAACCGCATAAAAAACAGTGGAAATAATCATCAATAACGAGGTAAGCTATTGAAAAGAAATAATTATGGAGCTCACAACAAATGATAAGTTACCGTTGTTACT
>CAYZOE010000192.1:0-3744 GCA_964479805.1 uncultured Pseudoalteromonas sp.
GCGTGTGAGCCGTCATTTTTATCGGTAGTTCTTTTTCATCAAAGATTTCATCACGCGCGCAGTTTGTGAGCGGTACTTCAGCTGTTGGAATTAAGCTGTAACCTTCTTGTTCTTCACCATCGTCGTTGATTAAACCTTTAGTGTGGAATAAATCACCTGCGAACTTAGGTAACTGGCCCGTACCTAGTAAGCTGTCTTTGTTTACAAGGTAAGGCACGTACATTTCTGTGTAGCCATGCTTATCAGCGTGTGTATCAAGCATAAATTGAACTAGTGCACGGTGCATTCGCGCAACACCACCTCGCATTACAGTGAAGCGAGAACCAGTTAGTTTAACACCGGTTTCAAAGTCTAAGCCTTTATCAAGCGCTTCACCTAAATCTACGTGATCTTTAACTTCAAAATCGTATTGCTTAGGTTCGCCCCATTTGATGATTTCAACATTTTCACTTTCATCACTTCCAGCAGGCACATCTTCTGCCGGTAGGTTAGGTAAAGTTAAAGCGATATTATTTAGAATAGCTAAAATTTCATCTTGTTCGTTCTTAGCTGCTGTAAGTTGGTCGCCTAAGTTAGCAACAGCATCTAGTAGTGGCTGAATATCTTCGCCTTTTGCTTTAGCTTGACCAATTGCTTTGGAGCGGCTGTTTCTTTCGCTTTGTAATTCTTGTGTTTTTGTTTGAAGCGCTTTGCGTTGCTCTTCTAAAGCATTAATCGCATCAACATCAAGCTCAAAGCCACGTTTAGCTAATCGAGCTGCTGCTTCAGCAATATCCTGACGTAAATATTTTGAATCTAACATTTTGCTTTTAACCTTTTTGCATGACTAAGTTAAGGCCTAACCAAGCCATAAAAATACATAACACCACATTTAAGGTGATATTGAGAATCATCTTCACAATTTGCCCTTGTTGAAGAAGCAACAAAGAGTCCATTGAGAATGTAGAGAAAGTTGTTAATGCACCTAAGAAACCAATCACAATAAGTGACTTGTAAGGGCTTACCGCGAGTACTTGTTTTTCAAGTAAGCCAAATACAACTCCCAATAATAATGAGCCGATTATATTAACGGTCAAAGTGCCAAATGGGAATCCCCTACCCAGCAGTTTAAGCATTGTATCACTAATAAAAAACCTTAAACACGCACCAAGTGCGCCGCCAAGTGCAATTGAGAGGTACATTTTAATCATTTGAATATCTTTTGTTCACACTCATTTGATTTAATGACTTTAAATATTCAAGCTTATCTTTGATCTGCTTTTCTAAGCCGCGTTCAGAGGGCAAATAATATTGCCTGTCTTTGATTTCTTCAGGAAAGTAATTTTCACCTGCGGCAAATGCCCCTCCTTCATTATGGGCATAACGATATTCATCACCATAACCTAGCTCTTTCATGAGCTTTGTCGGTGCATTGCGTAAATGAACAGGCACTTGGTAGTCAGGGTCAGTCTCAGCATCTTGCTTTGCTTGGTTAAACGCCATGTAAACTGCATTACTTTTTGCTGCACTGGCTAAATAGATAGTTGCCTGTGCAATGGCTCTCTCGCCTTCACTGGGCCCAACGCGTTGAAAAATATCCCACGCATTTAATGCTACTTGCATTGCTCTTGGATCTGCATTACCAATATCTTCGGTGGCAATGGCTAAAAGGCGCCTTGCGACATAAAGTGGGTCACCACCACCCGCTAATATTCGACAGTACCAATAAAGTGCGGCGTCTGGATCACTACCTCTAACTGATTTATGAAAAGCTGAGATCAGGTCATAGAATAAGTCGCCCCCTTTGTCATATTTTGCAAAATAAGAAGGTAATAACTGACTCAGTACATCAGAAGTAATAACCACTTCACCATCTTGATCAGATAGTTCAACAGCTTGTTCAAGCAGATTCAAAGCTTTACGCGCATCACCACTACTGGCTTGTGCAATTTGCATAAGTAGCGGATCTGACACTGTGATTTGAAGCTTAGATAGTGTCTCATCTATGGTAATAGCGCGTCTTAACACCTTAACAAGTTCTTCTTTGCTTAAAGCCTTTAATGTATAAACACGTGCCCGAGATAAAATCGCGTTATTGAGAGCAAAACTTGGGTTTTCAGTGGTAGCACCAATGAAAATAAAAGTGCCATCTTCAATGTGGGGTAAAAAAGCATCTTGCTGAGACTTATTAAATCGATGGACTTCATCAACAAACAATAAAGTTCTTTGACCCATATTTAGACTTTGCTTAGCTTCTAACACTGCCTCACGGATTTCTTTTACACCTGAGGTCACAGCAGATAGGTGCTGAATACGTGCTTTTGCATGGTTAGCAATTATTTTAGCGATGGTAGTTTTGCCAACACCAGGCGGCCCCCAAACAATTAAGCTATGTGCTCTACCAGATAATATGGCTTTATATAAGGGTTTATCAGTGGCTAATATATGTGATTGGCCAATGTAATCAGCTAGATGTGTTGGCCGCATTCTGGCAGCCAATGGCTTAACATCATTGCCAAAATCAAATCCTAAGTTACCCACAAAAAACTATTCACTTTGAGTTTGATCGTCAATAACAACATGTTCAGGAATGGTAAAATTAAACAGACTACTATCTAGAGCATCGTTCAATTTGATATCAGAAAATTTAAACTCTGTTAACTGACCTGATAAATCCACCACCAATATTTTTGAAAGTTGTTTCTCAGTATTAAATTGTAACTCTAAAGACTCTACTTGCGAGTCAGTTGTCGATTTGGGAGTAATTTTGTAATTATCTTTAGTTTTAGAAACCTGATACTTTTCCCATTGTGTTTTCGCATTTGTAGTTAGTAATACAAAAGGCGTTGTTTCGATCAAGTTAAGGCTGGCCATAATGGTCACTTGTTCTGCAAATTCGTCATAATAATAAGCACGATGGCCGTCAGAAACTAACATGGTTGAGTCTGGCTCTTGTTGTTGCCAATGAATTTTTAAAGGCTGTGCTAACGCTAAATTACCCGAGCCAGTTTGTAAGACTTCACCTTGTTCATCCGTTACTTTTTGATTAAAGCTTGCTTTAAACGTCGTCATTTCAAATAACTTAGCTTTAAGATCAATTGCAGCATCTGCAAATGCGGCTTGTGACAATAATAGCGAAGATACACCAACTAAACTTGATAACAGTGTTTTTTTAAACATTTAATTTACTCCCCCTTTAGGGACTAATACTTCTCGAGCGCCATTGTGTCCTGGTGAACTTACGACACCTGACGCTTCCATTTGTTCAACTAAGCGAGCAGCTCGGTTATAACCGACACGAAGCTTACGTTGCACACTCGAAACAGACACCTTGCCTGATTCAATTACAAAGCTAACAGCTTCGTCATAAAGTGGGTCTGATTCGTCGTCGCCACCTTCAGATGTTTCACCCGGTAATAAAATGTCTTCAGCGGCATCACCGCATAATATTTCTTCAATGTAATTGGGTTTACCCCGAGCTTTCCAGTCATTAACTACAGCATGCACTTCGTGGTCATCAACAAACGCGCCATGAACACGTATTGGTACACTGGTACCCGGAGGTAAATACAGCATGTCACCCATGCCAAGTAAGTTCTCAGCACCTTGTTGGTCTAAAATAGTACGCGAGTCTATTTTACTTGACACTTGGAAAGCCATACGAGTTGGAATATTTGCTTTGATTAGGCCCGTAATAACATCAACAGACGGTCTTTGTGTTGCAAGCACCAAGTGAATACCTGCAGCACGTGCTTTTTGTGCTAT